>JALOQY010000244.1 GCA_025459285.1 Planctomycetota bacterium
GTACCGATGCCCCGCTGGTATCGACGAAGGACAGTCAGGTAGGACCGTTGGGGAGGCGCCCCCCGGGAGAGCGCAGAAGGAGTTTTCGGATGCCGAGCTTCGTGAACCCTGAGAAGTGCGATGGCTGCAAGGCCCTCGACAAGACGGCCTGCCAGTACATCTGCCCGAACGACCTCATGGTCCTCGACAAGGGGAAGATGAAGGCGTTCAACCAGGAGCCGGAGATGTGCTGGGAGTGCTACAGCTGCGTGAAGATCTGCCCGACCCAGGCGATCGAGATCCGCGGCTACGCCGACTTCGTGCCCATGGGCGCGACCGTATCTCCCATGCGCAGCACCGATTCCATCATGTGGACCGTCAAGTTCCGGAACGGGACCCTGAAGCGGTTCAAGTTCCCCATCCGGACGACGCCCGAGGGCAAGGCCGTCCCGGACGGCGGCTTCCCGGTCGCCGGCGACATCAAGGACGAGCTCCTCTTCACGGAGCCGGCCTCGATCGGGACCTCTTTCTTTTCCCTGAAGCAGGAAGGCGGGCGCCACAGCGTCTAGAGGAGCAAGATCCATGGCAGATTTCCAGACCGTAGAAGTGAAGACCGACCTCCTCATCTGTGGAGGCGGCATGGCCGCCACGGGCGCCGCCGTCGAGGCCGCCTACTGGGCCAAGCAGCACGGACTGAAGGTGACCCTGGTCGACAAGGCCGCGATGGACCGGTCCGGCGCGGTGGCGATGGGCCTCTCCGCCATCAACCAGTACGTCGGCCTGAAGGACGGCCAGAACACCATCCAGGACTACGTCGAGTACGTCCGCAACGACCTGATGGGCGTCACGCGCGAGGACCTCGTCGCGAACATCGCCCGCCACGTGGACGCGACGGTCCACCTGTTCGAGAAGTGGGGCCTGCCCATCTGGAAGGACGCGAAGGGCGGCTACGTCCACGAAGGTCGCTGGCAGCTCATGATCAACGGCGAGTCCTACAAGGTGCTCGTCGCCGAGGCCGCCAAGAACGCCCTCGGCATGGAGAACATCATCGAGCGCGTGTTCATCACCGAACCGCTCCTCGATGACGACAAGATCGCGGGCGCCGTCGGCTTCTCGGTCCGCGAGAACAAGTTCTATGTCTTCAAGGCCAAGGCCGTCCTCGTGTCCATGGGCGGCGCGGTGCACGTGTTCAAGCCGCGTTCCGTCGGCGAGGGCCTCGGTCGCTCCTGGTACCCCCCCTTCAACTCCGGCGCCAGCGCGTACTTCACCCTCCGCGCGGGCTGCGAGATGACGTGCCAGGAAGTCCGCTTCATCCCCGTGCGCTTCAAGGACGCCTACGGCCCGGTCGGCGCATGGTTCCTCCTCTTCAAGTCCCGCGCGACGAACGGCCTCGGCGAGGACTACATGAAGACCAACGCCGACGAGCTGAAGAAGTGGAGCTCCTACGGCGGCGTCAAGCCGGTCCCGGCCAACCTCCGGAACTGGCTCATGATGATCGACGTGATGAAGGGCAAGGGCCCGGTCTACATGCGGACCGAAGAGGCGATCAAGAAGATCTCCGAGGCCGAACAGGACCCCAAGGTCCGCGCCAAGAAGCTGAAGGAACTGGAGAGCGAGGCGTGGGAGGACTTCCTCGACATGACCGTGTCGCAGGCCCTGCTGTGGGCCGCCACGAACACGTCCCCCGAGGAGAAGCCCTCCGAGATCGCCGCCTGCGAGCCGTACTTCATCGGCTCCCACTCCGGCGCCTCCGGCGCGTGGATCAGCGGTCCCGCCGACATCCAGAACGACGCCAGCAAGAAGGACTACTTCTGGGGCTACCCGTGCATGGCCACGGTCCCCGGCGTCTTCTGCGCGGGCGACGCGTCCGGCGCCTCGAGCCACAAGTTTTCCTCGGGCTCCTTCACCGAGGGCCGGATCGCGGCGAAGGCTGCTCTCCGGTACATCCTCGACCACAAGGAAGAGCCGCAGGTTGACGAGGCCGAGGTGGCGAAGCTGAAGGAGCGGATCCTGCGTCCGCTCGACCTCTTCACGCAGCACAAGAACGCCTCCACCGACGCGAACATCAACCCCCACTACCTCCGTCCGAAGCAGGCCATGTTCCGGCTGCAGAAGATCATGGACGAGTACGCGGGCGGCGTCGGCACGCAGTTCACGACCAGCCGCGAGCTCCTGCTCAAGGGCCTCGAGCTGATCGGGATGCTGAAGACCGACTTCGAGAAGCTGGGCGCCGAGGATCACCACGAGCTTCTCCGCGCGTGGGAGATGGTCCACCGGACCTGGCAGGCCGAGTCCCACATCCGTTCCATCCTGTTCCGCGAGGAGACCCGTTGGCCGGGCTACTACTTCCGCGCGGACAAGCCGGCCATCGATGAGGCGAACTGGAAGGTCTTCGTCAACGCTCGCTGGAACCCCGAGACGGGTGACTGGGAGATGTCGAAGAAGCCGATCCACCAGATCTTCGGGACGAAGTCCGAAGGTCACCACTAGCAGACCGTTCCTCCGGCCCCCCGGCCTCGCGCCGGGGGGCCGGTCCCTCCTCTTCTCCCCCCACGCACTGCGGCGGAGGTATTCGTGGAAACCGCCGGCGATGACCGGGCCGATCTCGAAGCGAAGGCGCTCTCCGATGCGCCGAGGCTCGGCCGGTCGGACCGCTTCCGTTTCGGCTGCCACCCTGGTGTGACCTGCTTCGGTGACTGCTGCGGCGACGTCAGCATCGTCCTCACGCCGTACGACGTGCTCCGCATGTCCCGGCACCTCGGGATCTCCACCTCGGAGTTCCTCGACCGGCACACGATCCTCCCGTTCACGAAGGAGCAGCGCATTCCCGCTCCCCTGCTGCGCATGGGGGACGACGAGAAGAAACGCTGCCCGTTCTTCGCGGCCGATCGGGGCTGCACGGTCTACGAGGACCGCCCCTGGGCGTGCCGCATGTATCCCCTGGGTTTCGCCTCGCCGGGCAAGGGGAACCCCGCGGGTGAAGCCTTCTGGTTCCTGATCGAGGAGCCGTTCTGCCGCGGCCACGAGGAGGCCACCGAGCAGAGCGTGGCGGAGTGGCTCGACGGTCAGGGGCTTTCGAAGTACGACGAGTGGGGCGAGCGCTACAAGGAGCTCGCCGTGGACCAGTGGCTTTCGAAGCCGCGGGACCTCGACCCGCGCCAGATGGAGATGTTCTTCACGGCCACCTACGACATCGACCGGTTCCGGGCGTTCGTGCTCGAAAGCTCGTTCCTCGACCGGTTCGAGGTGGCGCCGGAAATGGTCGAGAGACTGAAGAGCGACGACGAGGCGTTGCTCGGGTTCGGCTTCGACTGGCTGATGTTCAGCCTCTTCCGGAGGCCGACCATGAAAATCAAGGATCCGAAGGTCCGGGAGCGCAAGGAATGACCGCGACTTCAAGCGCCGTCGGCGCGCCCGTCCTCGTGATCGGCGGAGGGATCTCCGGTCTCACCGCCGCGCTCGAGGCATCCGAGGCGGGTCACGAGGTCTACCTCGTGGAACGCAACACCTACCTCGGCGGGCGGGTCGTCCAGATGAACAAGTACTTCCCGAAGATGTGCCCGCCCACCTGCGGCGTGGAGATCTTCCTCAAGCGGCTCCGCACCACGGAGCGCGTGCATCTTCTCACCGACTCCGAGGTCGCGGCCGTCTCCGGAAACCCCGGCGCCTTCACGGTCACCGTGAAGACCCGGCCCCGCGGGGTGAACGCGAACTGCACGAACTGCGGCGCCTGCGTCGCGGTCTGCCCGCGGGAGCGTCCCGACGCCTACAACTACGGACTTTCGAAGACGAAGGCCATCCACCTCCCCTTCGGCGCGGCCTATCCGCCGCGGTACGCGATCGACTTCGCCCACTGCGACGGCAAGTCCTGCGCGAAGTGCGTGGCGGCCTGCCAGTACGCGGCGATCGATCTCGATGAGAAGGAGCGGACGAAGACCCTGACCGTGGGCGCGATCGTCGTGGCGACGGGCTGGAAGCCTTACGACGCGAAGAAGCTGGAGCACCTGGCGTACGGCCAGGCGAAGAACGTCGTGACGAACGTGGAGTTCGAGCGGTTGGTGGCGGCCGATGGGCCCACCGGCGGGAAGATCCTCCGCCCGAGCGATGGCCAGCCGCCGAAGAGCGTGGCATTCGTCCACTGCGCCGGCTCCCGGGATGAGCTGCACCTGCCGCACTGCTCCGCGGTCTGCTGCATGGCGAGCTTCAAGCAGGCGCGGTACGTGCTCGACCAGCTTCCGGAGGCGAAGGTTGCCCACTTCTACATCGACCGGCGCGCCCCCGGGCGGCTGGAGGACTTCCTTCAGGCGCTCGAAGCCGAGCCGCGCGCGACCCTCACGAAGGGCAAGGTGGCGAAGATCACCGAGGACGCTTCCGGCGGCCTGATCCTCGAAGCCGAGGACACGCTCCTCGGGAAGAAGCTCGGCTTTACCGCCGACCTCGCGGTGCTCGCGGTGGGGCTCGTACCGGAGTCCGCGACCGCGAACTTCCCCTCCTCGTGGCCCGCGGAGCCGACAGGGTTCCTCGGCGCCTCCCCGGGCGTCTTCCCCGCGGGGTGCGCGAAGCGCCCCGGCGACGTCGCGACCGCGGCCAGGGATGGCGCGGCGGCCGCGCTCAAGGCAGCCTTCTGCGGAAAGGTCAGGTGAGGCGATGAGCGACAACATCCACCTCTTCATCTGCTCCGGCTGCGGAATCGGCGAGGCGCTGGACACCGAGGCCCTCGCCACCGTGGCGAAGGACGAACTCGGCGTGGCGGAAGTGAAGATCGACCCCGCGTTGTGCGGCGAAGCCGGCGTGGCGGCGATCCGCGCCGCGATCGGGCAGAACGGCAACCGGGCGGTGCTCGCCGCGTGCTCGCACCGCGAGAAGTGCGACGCGTTCTCATTCCCCGGGCGGATCGTCACCCGCGCGAGCCTCCGCGACGCGGTGGCCTGGGTGCAGCCGAAGGGCGAAGAGAACACCCGGATGATGGCGGAGGACTACCTCCGTATGGCCGTCATCCAGGCGCAGAAGACGGAGGGCGTGGAACCCTTCAAGCTCGAGATCTCCGACGCGATCCTCGTGGTGGGCGGCGGGACCGCGGGACTGAACGCGGCGCTCGAGGCGGCCGCCGCGGGGCGTGAGGTGGTCCTCGTCGAGAAGGACGCGGAACTCGGCGGCTGGGCGGCGAAGAACCACAAGCTCTTCCCGACGAAGGCCCCGTGGCGCGATCTCGAGGAGCCGACGGCGCTGAAGCTCGCGGAGAAGGCACGCTCCACGCCGGGGATCACCGTCCACACCGGCACGACCATCAAGTCGATCTCCGGCCAGCCCGGGCAGTTCGACGTCGTGCTCGTGACGCCCGGCGGGGAAGTGAAGTTCCGGACGGGCGCCATCGTGCAGGCCACCGGCTTCAAGCCCTACGACGCATCGAAGCTCGGTCACCTCGGATACGGGAAGTCGAAGGACGTGGTGACCAACGTCGAGTTCGAGCAGATGGCGAAGGCCGGCATCCGCCGGCCCTCGGACGGCAAGGCCCCCGGGAACGTCGTTTTCGTGCAGTGTGCCGGTTCGCGCGACAAGGCGCATCTGCCGTACTGCTCGGCGGTCTGCTGCCGCGTCGGCCTGAAACAGGCTCTCTATGTCCGGGAGCAACTCCCGAACGCGAAAGCCACCGTGCTCTACAAGGACATCCGGACCCCCGCGCAGTGGGAGGACTTCTACCGCCGCGTGCAGGAGGACCCCGGCGTCTTCCTCCTGAAGGGCGAGGTCACCGGCGTCGAAGTCGGAGCGGACGGCTCGCTCCGCGTCCTCGCCGACAACACGCCTCTCGGCGAGAAGGTCGAGGTTCCCGCGGACCTCGTCGTCCTGGCCACCGGACTCGTGCCGCAGGCCGCTGACGGCGAGGCGATCCGCCAGGTGCGGGACGCGAGGGCGGTCATCGCCAAGAACGACTCGCCGCCCCAGGTGGAGGCGGCGAAGAAGACCCTCGAGCGGCTCGGACAGCACGAGGGGACGGAGATCCTGAACCTCACCTACCGCCAGGGCCCGGACCTCCCGGCCCTCGTCTACGGGTTCCCGGACTCCCACTTCATCTGCTTCCCGTTCGAGACGCGGCGCACCGGCATCTACGCGGCGGGCACCGTGCGGCAGCCCTGCGACTCGCTCTCGACCGCCGAGGACGCCTGCGGCGCGACGATGAAGGCCATGCAGGCCACGAAGCTCCTTGCGGACGGCCTTGCCGTCCACCCGCGGTGGGGCGACCAGTCCTTCCCGGACTTCTTCCTGCAGCGTTGCACGCAGTGCAAGCGGTGCACGGAGGAGTGCCCGTTCGGGACGCTGAACGAGGACGTCAAGGGGACGCCCCTGCCGAACCCCACCCGCTGCCGTCGTTGCGGAATCTGCCTCGGCGCCTGCCCGGAGCGGATCATCAGCTTCAAGAACTACTCGGTGGACATCATCTCCTCCATGGTGAAGGCGGTCCACATCCCCGAGGAGTTCGACGAGAAGCCGCGTCTCCTCGCGTTCTTCTGCGAGAACGACGCCTACCCGGCCTTCGACCGGGCGGCGAAGAAGGGAACGCAGATCTCGCCGTGGATCCGGATCATCCCGGTGCGGTGCCTCGGCTCGGTGAACGTGGTGTGGATCGCCGACGCCCTGTCACGGGGCTTCGACGGCATCCTCCTCATCGGCTGCAAGTCCGGCGCGGACTACCAGTGCCACTTCATCAAGGGCTCCGAGCTGATGAAGACCCGGAGCACGAACATCCAGGAGAAACTGAAGCAGCTCGCGCTGGAATCGGAGCGCGTGCGGATCGAGGAGCTGTCGATCGACGAGTTCGACCGGGTGCCGGAGATCATCAACGAGTTCGCCGGCCAGATCGAAGCGATCGGCATGAACCCGTTCAAGGGGTTCTGAAGGAGAAACGGAAATGGCCGGTACCGAGAGGAAGGTGCTGACGCCGGATCTCGACTTCGTGCGGCGTGTGATCGCCTCCGGCGGCGACACGGTGAAGCAGTGCATGCAGTGCGCGAACTGCTCCGTGGCGTGCACGCTGTCGCCCGAGGACCGGCCGTTCCCCCGCAAGGAGATGCTGCTTGCCCAGTGGGGCCAGAAGGAGGATCTCTTCGTCGATCCCGACATCTGGCTCTGCTTCGGCTGCACCGACTGCTCGATCCAGTGTCCCCGAGGAGCGCGGCCGGGCGATGTCCTCGCCGCGGTGAGGAAGGAGACGATCGCGCGGTTTTCGCCCCTCGGGTTCGTGCAGAAGGCCCTCTCCACGCCCGCCTGGCTCCCGGTCCTCGTCCTCGTGCCGGTGGTGATCTGGGGC
>JALOQY010000245.1 GCA_025459285.1 Planctomycetota bacterium
GCGCTTGCGCTCATCGGCCGGCAACGGACGAGCGAGAAAGGGCCGAGGTCCCTCTCCACCTCGTAGAGCGTGAGCGAAGGCTCACCATCGTCCCGGACGACCATGGGCATGGTCCGCCCGGGCTCCCGCGAGGTTCCGATCGGTGCCTCCACCGCCCCCGCGGGCGGCTCCGGACGGCCCCGGACGATGGCCAGGTACTCCTTCCGCACCTCGCGTTCCTCGAACTGCCTCCCGAGTTCGCCGCGCACGTCGTCCCGTTTCGCGACGAGGAGCACACCCGAAGTGTACTGGTCGAGGCGGTGCGCGAGCTTCGGGATCACGTCCCGGTCCGGATCTTCGGGCCGCCGGTACCGGTGGTGGAGGGCGTTGATGATCGTGTCCATCTGGTGGACGCCCACCGGGTGGACCACGAAGCCCGCGGGCTTGTCGATCGCGAGGAGGACGTCGTCCTCGTAGATCACCGGGAGCGGGATCGTCGAGGGGTCGAACGAAACTCCCGTGCGCTCCAGCGTGACCCGCACCTCGTCACCGGCGCGCACCGGTTTCGTGACCCTTCCGGGCTCCCCGTTCACCAGCACGAAGCCGCCCCGCACGCGCTCCTTCAGGTGCTCGCGGGACCTCCAGGGCAGGCGGGTCTTGAGGAACAGGTCGAGGCGGACGCCGGCCTCGGAGGGGCCGACGCGCAGCACCTCCTCCACCTTGTTCTTGCCGAGATCGGGCGATGGCCGGGCCATGGGGGCGCGATCATACCAGCGGCCGTCCGCCCGCGCCCTGCTATCATCCCGGGCCATGCCCACCCGGGCCCGACTCCGGTTGCTCCGCTCGCTCGCGCGCGCCGACGCGCGCCGCGCCGAAGGCCTCTACCTCGTGGAAGGCCGGCGGCTCGTCATGGAAGCCCTGCTCTCCCGCGCCCCCCTCACCGAGATCTTCGTCACCGCCGCCTTCGCCGCGGGGGAGCACGGGGCGGACCTCCTCGCGGCGACGGAGACGATGCAGGTGTCCGTGGAGTCGGTTCCGGACAAGGACCTCGCGGCCCTCGCGGACACGAAGACGCCCCAGGGGGTGGTGGCCGTCGTGCGGCACGTTCCGTCCGACCTCTCGATCCTCGACCGGCCCGGCCCCGGGCTCTTCCTCGCCCTGGACGGGGTGGCCGACCCGGGAAACGTCGGCACTCTCGTGCGCGCCGCGGACGCCTTCGCGGTCCGGGCCGTGATCGCCGGCCCGGGCACCGCCGACTTCGCGAACCCGAAGGTCTTGCGCGGGGCGATGGGATCGACCTTCCATCTCGCCTGCGTCGCCGTGCCGGACCTCCCCGCGGCGCTGCGCCGCCTGCGCGGCTCCGGGGCATTCGTGGCGGCCGCGACCCTCGACGGGACCGATGCACGGGAGCTGCCGCCGCTCCCGCGGCGCGTCGCTCTCCTCCTCGGCAACGAGGCGCGCGGTGTTTCCGCGGCGGCGCGAGCCGAAGCCGACACGGCGGTGACGATCGCCTGCCCTGGACGGGCGGAGTCGCTGAACGTCGCGCTCGCGGGGGGGATCCTGCTCGCCCTGCTCTCGGGGGCCGCGCGATGAACGGCCCGCCGCCGCAATGGGCGGTGGAGACCGCCAATCTGACCCGGGTCTACGCCGGGGGCAAGGTGGCGGTCTCGGACCTCACGCTTCGTGTTCCCCGCGGCGAGTTCCTCGGTCTCGTGGGGCCGAACGGCGCCGGCAAGTCCACGACGATCCGGATGCTCTGCGGCCTCCTCCGACCGACCTTCGGCACCGCGCGCGTCCTCGGGTTCGACACGGTCGTTTCACCTCTCGAGGTGAAAGCGCGGATCGGACTCCTGCCCGAGGAGATCCACACGTTCGAGCGCCTGACGGGGCTCGAGCTCCTCGTGTTCATCGGGCGGATGTACGGTCTGTCCCGGGCCGAGGCCCGGCGCCGGGCCGGCGAGTTGCTCGACTTCATGGAGATCTCGCCCGAGGACCGCCACGCGCTGCTGGCCGACTACTCGATGGGAATGCGGAAGAAGACGCTGCTCGCCGCGGCGATGATCCACGCGCCGCAGGTCCTGTTCCTCGACGAGCCCCTGAACGGGATCGACGCGGTCACGAGCCGGGCGATCCGGGATGTGCTGGCCCGGGCGGCGTCGGAGGGCGTGACGATCTTCTTTTCCTCCCACGTGATGGAGGTGGTCGAGAAGCTCTGCACGCGGGTGGCCGTGATCCATCGGGGTCGGCTCCTCGCCGCGGGCACGGTCGCCGAACTCGCGGCGGGCGCCGGTCTCCCGGCGGGAACGTCCCTCGAGGAGATCTTCGTCCGCCTGGTGGGGGAGCGGGAGCGGGGCGGGCTCTCGTGGATCGGCGGATGAGCGGGAAGCTCGGCCTGCTCCTTTCGATCCGCGTGCGGACCTTCCTGCGGTCCGGGGGGCGCGGGTGGCGGAGAGCCGCGCCGTTCGTGGGGCTCCTGGTGCTGGCCGGGATGTCGTGCTGGCTCGCCGTCGGCGCCGTCGTCGTGACCCGCGACCTCGCCGCCCGGGCCCCGGAACTCCTTCCGGAGTGGGTCCACCTGTCGTTCCTCTTCGTGTGGGTCTCGCTCGTCCTCCTGCCACTCCTCGGCTTCGCGGGGAGCGACTTCGGAGACGTCTCGAAGGTCTACCATCTGCCGGTCCGGCCGCGGACGGTGCTGCTCGCACACACGCTGGCCCAGTTCGGCGGCGGGTTCTCGATCTTCTTCTTCCCGATGCTCGCGGGGATCTCCGTGAGTCTGCCGGGAGGCTCCGGGCATGCCGTGCTCCGGGTCTCGCTCTCCGTGGCGTTCCTCCTCCACGCGGCGGTTCTCGGTCAGACGCTCCGTCTCCTGTTCCTGCACACGCTGCGGTCGCGGCGTTTCCGGGACCTCGCGGCGGTGCTCGCGGCGGTCTTCTCGGCGGGGGTCTACGTGTCGCTCCGTCTCCTCTTCGCGGGGCCCGACGCGATGGAGGGGATCCGTAGCGCCCTGTCGGCGGGCGTCTCCGCCTGGCTCGCGCCGCTGCCCCCGCTCTGGCTCTCCGCGGTGGTCGCCCCGGGGGCGGGCGCCGGCCACGTCGCCCTTCTCCTGGTTGGCTTCGTGCCGCTCACCCTGCTCCTCGTGCCGCTGGCCGCGGTACTCATGGACCGGGCCTTCTATGCGGACGTGCCCGTGGCCGCGCCGCGGCGGGCCGCGACGGACCGGTCCGGAGAACGCGAGGCTCCCCGGGGGCTCGGGTTCCTCCCGGGGACGGTGCGCGCGGTGGCGGGGCACCAGCTCGCGCTGCTGCGACGGGAACCGTCCCTGAAGGCGATGCTGATCCAGCAGTCCGTCTTCATCCTGCTCCCGATGGTCCTGGTGGTGGCGCAGTCCGGCCCGCAGGGGCGGGGCGAGATCGCGACCTGGCTCGCGGAGTGGTGGCTCTACCTGCTGCTGTTCATCGAGTCGACTCTCGCCTTCGACCTCTTCGGACTCGATGGGCCGGGCATCACGCACCTGCTCGTCTCCCCGGTGGCGCGGCGGCGCCTGCTGCTCGGCAAGCTCCTTGCCCACCTCGCGATCTTCGCGGTCCTGAACGCTCTGTTGCTCGCCGGGCTCCTCGGGTTCCTCGCGTGGCGGGGCGTGCCGGTGTCCGCCGGGCGGGCCGTGTCGCTCGCGGCCCTCTGGGCGGCGGGACTCCTGACGCTGCTCGGGGCGGGAGCGGTGATTTCGATCCTTTCGCCCTATCCGATCGGGACGAGCAGCCGGCGCGCCGTGGACCAGGCCGGCCGGTCCCGTGGCGGGTGCCTGCGCGTGGCAGTCAACCTCGGGGGCGTGCTCGCGGTGGCCCTCGCGCTCGCGCCGCTGCACCTGTTCCTCCGCTCGCCGGCGGCGGCGCCGGTGGTGCTCGGGGCGGGCGCCCTGCTCTTCCTCCTCGGCCTCCGGATGGGAGAGGGTCTGCTCCGCACTCGCGAGGAGCGGCTCCTCGGCGCCTTCTTCCGGGCGGACTGAGCGGAGCCCGCACGCCGGGCGTCCGCCACGCCGCCGGAACGGGGGAAAGCGCTATCCCGGGGGCCGGCCGGCGGCCGATAGGAAACGGACGCCATGACTCTCGATTCGACGGACCGCGCCCGAAGCGCGAAGCGGCTGTTCCCGCTCATCGCCCGGAGGCTGGACTCGATCCCGGCACCTCCGGCGGTGCTCCTCCGCGTCAGCGGCTTGCTCGCCGCTCCGGATCTCTCGTCGCGGGACATGACGGAGATCGTCCGGGTCGAGCCGTCCCTCACGGCGCGGGTCCTGCGGGTCATCAACAGCCCCTTCTTCGGTCTCGGCCCGCGGGTCTCCACGGTGTCGCACGCCGTCGCCCTGCTCGGTCCCGAGGCGGTCCGGCGGATCGCGGGTGGGATCAGCGTCTTCGGCTCGGAAGTCGGGGATGCGGGGGACCTGTCCCGACTCCGCTGGTTCAGGCATTCCGTGTCCGTGGCGGCCGCGGCCGAAGTCCTCGCCGGGGATTTCGGTTTCGATCTGCCGGAGGAGGCCTATGTGGCGGGCCTCCTGCACGACCTCGGACGCATCGTGCTCGGCGCGCGCGTCCTGGCCAAGAGCCCGGGGGACACACCCGACGGGCGGCTCCGGGGCAGGGCCGCGCTGGAGCGCGAGCGTGCGCGAAACGGGATGGACCACTGCCGGGCGGGGGCGCTCGTCGCGGAGCGATGGAACCTGCCGGAGATCCTGCGCGACGCCGTCGAACTGCATCACGAAGAGGCTGGCAGCCTCGCGGACCTTCCCCCGCGGAACTCGATGCTGGTGGGGATCGTCGCGGCGGCGGACCGGATCTGCGATGCGCACGGTCTCGCGTGTGAGCCGGGAGCGGAGGGGGAAGACCCCGGGCGGATCGTGGTGGGCGACCGGATTCCCGGGAGCGGGGAGGTGGCGAGAGCGATCGCCGGCGCGGAGGCGGCGCTCGCGGATCTCGCGAGACGGCTCGGCTGCGGGCGCGACCTCGTGGGGGAACTGAGCGCGGATTCCCTCGCGGCGCGGCGGACGCTGGTCGGCCGGCGGCGGGAACGACCACTTGCCGATCGCCTCGGGTCCCTGGAGGGGATCCTGCGGCAGATCCGCCGCGGTTCGACCCGGGAGGAGATGCTGAGCCGGGCGGTGGCGCTCTGCCAGGGGGGGCTGGACTTCGACCGCGTCGTCTTCTTCGAGATGGGCGACGGGACTGGTCGGCTCGTGGGCCGGTTCCACTCGGGCGGGACGCGGATCGAGGTGAACCTCCCGGCGATCTCTCTGCCGATCGCCGCCGGTGGTCCGATCGGCGCGGCGATCCGGGATGGCACGCCGGTGCGGTTGGACAACTGGGCGACGGACGGCGGGCTCCTTGACCTGCTGGGGCATACGGAAGCCGTCCTGGCGCCGGTCTCCGCGGGGCCCGAACTCCTCGGACTGATCTGCGCGGACTGCTCGCTCTCGAGCCGAGACCTGACGGACGCTGACGTGACGCTGCTCGGGCTGCTGGCGGGGGAGCTCGGTCTGGCCGAGGAGAACCGCATGCTGCACGAGTCGACGAAACAGCTCCGGGCCCTGTCCATCAAGGACGAGCTGACGGCGGTGAACAACCGGCGGAACCTGATGGAGCGGCTCGCGGGGGAGATCGACCGGGCGATGCGGTATGACTCGCCGCTCTGCGTGGTGATGGTGGACATCGACGACTTCAAGGCATTCAACGATACGTTGGGGCATCTGGCGGGTGACGCGGCGCTGACCGAGGTGGCGCAACTCATCGTCTCGTCGTCGCGCGAGGTGGACGTGATCGGGCGGTACGGGGGCGAGGAGTTCCTCGTGGTGCTGCCGGAGACCTATGTGGACCAGGGGATCGTCTACTCCGAGCGGTTGCGGAAGGTGGTGGAGGAGTGGAGCCTCGAGAGGGTGCGGGAGGGGTCTTCCTGCCCGATCACGATCTCGGTGGGCGTGACCGAGTTCCGCCGGGAGAGCGATGACCTGGAGAGCCTCCTGCGCCGCGTGGACGCCGCCCTCTACGCCGCCAAGGGCCGCGGCCGCAACCGCGTCTGCGTCGCCTAGCAGCCCGTCGGCGTGAGCCCTCGCGCACCCGGCAGCCCCTCGCCGACGGGCTGCCAGGGGACGTACGTACCTTTTCACCTTTTCAGGCTGGTCCCGAACTCTCGGGACCCTGGACGCGAGCACGGCTTCCACACCCGGCACCCCGCCTGTCCAGCCTTGCTTCCGGTAACGAACGGCCGGTCCGTGCGCGGGCTCCGGGTGCAGGGTGCCGCCGGCCGGTGTCGGGCCCAGGGGGCCCAGGGGACGTACGTACTTTTTCACCTTTTCGGGTTGGTCCCGAACCCCCGGGGCCCTGGACGCGAGCACGGCTTCCACACCCCGCACCCCGTCCGTCCCGCCCCGCCTCCGGTGACGAGCGGACGGTCCGTGCGCATGCTCCGGGTGCAGGATGCCGCCGGCCGGTGTCGGGCTGGCCGGATCGCGGGTTTCCGGGGGGCGACCCCGGCGCGCAGGGTCACCGGACCGATCCCGCCGGTGCTCCCCCCTCCCGAGACGAGAGGGGGGAGGTGATGGTCGGAGCGAGTGACCCGGCGCACTCATTCTTCTGATTTACTTGTCAAAGAACAGATCCGACGAGCAGCGGCAGACGAGTAACGGCAGACACGAGGGCTCTCAGCCCGCGGAGGTGAGAAGGGCCCTCCCTTCCGAGACCCCGACTGCACCGCCGAGGCCTTGCCGGGGGTCTCTCCGGGAAGCCTCGCCGGGGGAGGCGCCGGCGGCTTCGCTCGCCTCCACCCGCCGCGTGTCGTCCATCCCTTCCGTCACCCAACGCTCCCGGACCGTCTTCAGGTCCTTCGGGTCGCGGAACTCGAACACCACCCGCTTCCCGGCCAGACCCCACACCCGCATCAGCTTCGCGTGGATCATGCAGTGGTGGCGGTAACATACACCTAACAAGTTACTTATGGCGTCGCTTCCGTTGTCGCTCCGGAAGATGATGTTCTGCTGACCTTCGAAGTCATCGCGCCGTTCACGGACTCCGCGTGAGCGAGCGCCGAAGGCGCGCGCCGCCGCAGGCGGCGAGGAGGGGGAGACCGCCGGAGGCGGTCGACGCGGGGGAGGATCTGCCTCCCCCGCTTGATCGACAGCGCGGGCGCGGCCGTCACCCTGGGTTGCGGGCGTGCCCGCGATGTGGTGCAGGTGCACGATCGGGTTCGTGCAGCCCGGCACCTGGCACAGCCCGTCCTTGCGCGCCAGCACCGCGAGCCTCGCCTTCGGGCGGCGCGT
>JALOQY010000246.1 GCA_025459285.1 Planctomycetota bacterium
CTCGTCGCCGACCCATGAGGGTCGACTCCTCGTCGCTCCTTGCCACGCGACGAAACTCCTCGCGGGGGTGGCTCGGAACTTTCGAGGCGCGGCACTAGTGTACCCCGTCCGAAATCCGCAACATTAGTCGGCGTGAGCATCGAGCGTACCCTGGGCGAAGCGGCGCATGCTGGCGAGGATCTGGTCGGCGGTCTTCGTCCATACGAAGGGTTTCGGCTTCTCGTTGCTCGCCTCGATGTGCTCGCGGATCGCTCTCTCGAGCTCCAGCGTGCTCCGGTGACTTCCGCGCTTGATCGTGCGCGCCGAGAGGAGTCCGAACCACCGCTCGACCTGGTTCAGCCAGGAGCCCTTGGTCGGCGTGAAGTGCATGTGGAAACGGGGGTGGCTCACGATCCAGCGCTGGATGAGCGGAGTCTTATGAGTTGCGTAGTTGTCGACCACGATGTGGACTTGCAGATCGGCGGGGACGGCCTCGTCGACAAGCACGAGGAACTTCTTGAACTCCGATGCCCGATGTCGGCGGAAGCAGCGTCCGACGACCTCGCCGGTCTTCACGTCGAGCGCGGCGAAGAGTGTCGTCGTTCCGTGCCGCATGTAGTCGGGCGTCCGTCGCTCCGCCTGGCCCGGCCGCATGGGCAGGAGCGGCTGCGTGCGATCCAGCGCCTGGATCTGAGACTTCTCGTCGATGCACAGAACCGCGGCGCGATCGGGCGGGTTGAGGTAGAGCCCCACGATGTCCCGCACCTTCTCGACCAGCAGAGGGTCCTTCGAAAGGGTGAACGTCTCGCAGCGATGCGGCTTCAGACCGAACGCGCGCCAGATCCTGCCGATCGTGGAAGGGCTCAGGCCCACGTGGCGGGCCATCTCCGCTCTGCTCCAGTGCGTGGCGCCCTTCGGGGTCGTCTCCAACGTCTTCACGACGACCTCTTCGACCTTCTCGTCGTCGATCGTGCGCGGGGCGCCGGGACGCGGTTCGTCGAACAGGCCGTCGAGACGGTCTCGCAGAAACCGCGCCCGCCATTTGCCTACGGTGGGCCGGGTCACGCGGAGATCGGCTGCGACGGTCTTGTTGTCTTTGCCGGCTGCACACGCAAGCACGATGCGACTGCGCAGAGCGAGATGCTGCGAGGTTCTCTGGCGCCGAACGTTCCGCTCAAGGGCAGCGCGCTCGTCGGGGCGGAGTTCGAGGGGGGCTTTGGGGCGACCGGTCCGGGGCATGCTCACCTCCCGAGAGGAGAGCACCATCCTCGCACCCGGAAGTTACTTCGTCAACGCATTTCCGACGGGGGACACTAGCAGCCCGTCGGCCCTACTTCCCGGCGCCGCCGGGCGGCGGTTCCTCCACCGGTTCGCCCTCCTCGCAGAAGGGCTTGTAGCGGTAGTACGTCTCCAGCGTCAGCACGCCCATCGCCGTGGAGTAGGCCTTTCCGGCCACGAAGTCGTAGTTCAGGACGGGCCACGCCCCGGCGTCGCAGCCCTTCACGAGCTGGATGTTCGGGAGCAGTTCCTTGATGACCTCGTTCCACCGCCGGAAGAAGTGGCCGCCCATCTGGTGCATGGCGAGCGTCCCGTAGTACCAGGCGTAGGAGGGGAAGCGGTTCTTGCTCACGTACTTCGCCCAGACGTTTCCCTTCGGGATCTCCTCCATGCAGCGGTTCAGGATGAAGTTCCCCGACCCGATGCAGAACGGGTGGCTCCGGCGGTAGCCGAGGAACATGCGGGCCATCAGCCCGAACGAGGTGGTGGCGTTCTCGTGGACCGTGGACTGATAGCCGGTCTGGAACTCGCCGCGGAAGTCCTTTCCCACGTCGTAGGAGTAGGCGGGGTCGAGGTCGAGGTACTCCTCGCGCTCCACGGTCGGCCGCGTCGAGCAGGTCTCCATGATGAGCCGGCAGCCCTCGAAGACCGACTCCCGCACCGGGAAGCCGGACTTGTGGGCGACTCCGAGTCCCAGCAGGACCCAGGACATGCAGGAGGTATCCGTTTCCCGCGAATCCGCCTGGTAGTGCCACCCGCCCTTCTCGTTCTGGATCTCGGTCAGGAAGGAGATGCCGCGATCGAGGGAGCGCTCGTACCGGAAATCCCCGGTGATGTTGAACGCCTCGGCCAGCGCGTAGATGGCGATCGGACGCTGGTAGCCCTGGAAACGGTCCGTCGTGGTGTAGTTCCCGTCGGCCGTCTGGCGGGCCTCGATGTAGGTGAGGAGGCGGGCGAGCGGCTCCTTGTACTTCCCGGCATGCGGGGAGTAGCCGCCGCCGAGGAAGGCCAGCGCGGCGAGCGACGTCGTGCCGATCTTGTCCAGCATGTGCCGGGAGCCCTCCTTCACGCAGGAGGGCTGGTGCACGCAGCGGTCGAAGAACTTGTTGGGGTCGAGGGCGCCCTGCAGATTCTGGTGGCGGGCGAGCCAGGCCAGGCCGAGCTGGACCGCACGCTCGGTCTCTTCCGTCTGCCGGAACTCCCGATCCTTCTGGGTGAACTCGGACTGCCACTTGCGCCGGTCGATCCGGTAGACCCGCGGCGCGAAGAAGTCGGGGTTCTTCTCGAACCACTTGCGCCAGAGGCCGTAGTCCGGGCCGAAGAAGTGGCCAGTCATCTGTTCCACGGCCAGCTCCACGGCAACGGCCTCGGCCGACCCCTCGCGGAACCGGCGGAACTGGTTGATGAGGTATCGGAACTCCTCCACCCGCGTCGAGCGCGCCATGATCCCGGAGAGGCGCTCGATGGTCCGGGGATCACTCGCCGCGTCGAAGTCGTCCTTCAGCTTCCGGTGGGCCTCGGGAGCATCGCACTTGAAGAAGTTCACGGCGCAGATCCGCCACGTCAGCTCGTTCTTGTGGAGCCGCGCGGCGTTGAGGAGGATCGGCGCGGCCTCCGGGAGCGAAAGGTCGCCGGCGAGGAACGCGAGCATCCGGAGGACCGCATGCTGGTCGTCGGAACGGGCGTTCAGCGCCCCCTTCAGTTCCTCGACGATGCGCGGCCCGACGAGCTTCGCCCCGCTCCGGGCCAGCCCGAAGAAGCAGGCCCAGCGCAGGCGGACATCCGTACCCTTCACCAGCCCCGCAAGGAGCAGCTTCTGGCTGTCTTCGTCCTCCGCCGAGAGACGCCCGAGGGCACGCGCCGCGGCGTAACGGAACTTGAGAGAGCGGCTCTGCTTGAGGATCCCGTGGAGTTGGTCCCGGTGTTCCGGGCGGGCCGAGGCCTCGATCAGCCGGGCCTTCGCGTCACCGGGTTCGCCGGAGTCGCTCTTCAGCCCCGCCGCGACAGCCGGGAAGATGCGTGGATCGTCGAACTGCTGCAGGGCCCACGAGGCGAAGCAGGGATGGTCCCCGGTGGCGTCCTCGAGCCGACCGAGGAGCGCGGGGATCGCCCGGGGGTCCCCGAGCTTCCCGAGCGCGATGGCCGCATTGTCCTTCACGTTCTGCTCCTGGGCGGAGAGGCATGCGGCCAGCGTCGTGTAGGACTCCGGGGAGCGGAGCTTCTGGAGGCCGATGAGCGCCTGGCAGCGCGTCTCCTCCGTCCCTTCCGCGGCGAAGGAACAGAGGGTCTTCACCGACTCCTCGACGGGGATCTCCGAGAGCACGGCGAGCGCCATCCCCCGCGCGAGGGGCCCCATGTTCGGCGCGAGCGCGTTGGCCTTGATCCACGCCACGGTCCCGTGGGGATCGAGTTCGGCGAGGATCTCGCCGGCGAGGACCGCGATGAACCGGTCGCTCGCGGTGAGCCCCGATTCGCGCACCTTCGTGAGGAGATCCTCGATCGGGAGTTCCTTCAGCTCGCTCCGCTTCGCGAGGATCCGCTCCAGGGCGCGGCCGCGTTCCACGACGTCCGGGCTCAGCACCGATTCGAGGGCGCCGCGGACCTCCGTCTCCGAGGCCGCGAGCCGCGCGGCCTTCTCGGCGGGCGATTCCTCCTTCGGCTTGTCGGGGGCCGGGGCGTCCTGCGCCGCGAGGGGCAGCGGGCAGAGCGCGAGAAGAACGAGCAGGGCGAGCCTTGGCGTGCGCACACGGTCCTCCTCTCCGCCGGAGGCGGAGCGGGCGGGGGTCCGGAGGTGTCACTCCGTATTCTCACCGATCCGCCCCCCCGGAGGAAGGGCTGGCCGGGCAATCCGACCCTGGGTCAATCCTCCCGGGCGGGAAGAATGACCCTGGGTCAATCTTCCCGGATTTTCAGCGGAGGAGGGCGGAGAGACGGGACTTCACGAAGGGGTTCTCCTCGGTTCCGGCGCGATCCGCGAGCGCGGCCCGCGCCACGGGGGCGGAGAGCGGGTCCTTCGTGATGAAGGCGCCGAGAGCCCCCGCCGCCTCGTAGCGGACCCGCCAGTCCTCGTGCGCGAGCAGTTCGCGGAGGAGGAAGAGCGAGAACGGATCCGCCATCCGGCCGAGGGCCCGGATCCCGTGGCGCTTCGCGATCGGGTCCGGGGAACCGCGAGCCAGCTCGCGAAGCACCGGCGCGGCCGCCTCGCCGAGGGAGACGAGCACGTCCTCGCAGGCGAAGCGCACGGTGAACATCTCCCCGGTCCGCATCTTCGCCGCCAGCGCGGGGACGGCCTCCGTCGCCTTCAGCGCCTCGAGGCACCGCGCCGCGGCCACCCGCGTCCGTTCCACCGGGTGGTCGAGCAGCGCCGCCACCACCTGGTGGTGCTCCCGGGCGCCGAGTCTCGCGATCGCGTCGAGCGCCGCGCGGCAGACGTCCCGGTCCGCGAGGAGCCCGACGATCGCCGGCAGGGCCTCCCGGTCCCCGAGGTCGGCAAGGAGCCCGGCAGCCTGCGCCCGGCGCAGGATCGCTTCGTCCCCGAGCATCCCGCGCAGCGCCGGCGCGGCGGCCGGGAGGCCCGCCTGCTTCACGATCTCCTGCACGGCGAGGAATTCGAGCCCGTCGTGAGTGCCCACGGCCAGGAGCGCCTTCGCCAGTGCCGCCTCCCCGAGTTCGAGGAACCGCGCGCGGGCCACGGGGACGATCTCCGACATCTCCCCCACCGGCCACTGGCAACAGAGCGCCCAGAGCTTCTCCGCATCGAAGGCCCCCTTCGCCTCGTCCCACGCCTCCTTCCTCACCCGCGCCTCGACTTCGCCCGGCGCGAGCCGCTTCGGCGGCGGCGGAACCCCGGCGGCGGGTGGCGGCTCGGGGACGTCGATCCCCGCGCCGTACTCCTCCTTCGTCCAGGACGTCCCCTCGCGGTACGGAGAGCCGTGCAGGTCCTTCCCCGAGAGATCGAGGAAGAGTCCGATGGAGCCCATGCCGCGGGCGGAGGAGCCGCCGCCGAGCGTCGCGCCGATGCGCACGGCGGAGTAGCCGTCGTCGCCCCCGCCATCGAGCAGCAGGGCGAAGGAGTTCGTCAGCGCGCCGCCCTGCGATCCGCCCGAGCCGGCGTAGTAGTCGTCCCCCTCGCGGTCCACGAGAACCCCCACCGCGAAGTCATGGGCGCCGCCGATCCCCACCCCGCTGAAGTCGTAGTAGAGGTCCTGGCCGGCGAGGTCGAGGAGGCACCCCACGGACAGGTGGATGCCCGCGCCCTGCCCGTAGTGACCGAGGACGTAGGTGTCGTTGCCGGCGCGGTCCACGAGTCCGCCGTAGGAGAACCAGTACGAGGAGCCCTGCCCGTAGATGTCCGCGGAGTACCGGTCGTTCCCCTCGTCGTCCACGAGCATGGCCACCCCGCCCGAGGCGTGGGGGCGGATCCCGATGGAGAAGCCCTGCGAGAGCGACTGGAAGCGGTCGTTGTAGAGCGGGTAGTGGAGGTGTACCCCGCCGGCGTCGTAGACGTCGTTGCCCTTCTCGTTTCGCAGCAGGCCGAAGCCCGCGGTGTAGGCGAAGCCCTGCCCGAAGAGGTCGACGTGGAACCGGTCGTTCCCCCCGCCGAGATCGAGGAGGAGGCCGACGCCGAAGGCGCCCGCGCCCTGGCCCGTGTCCCGGCACTCGTAGAGGTCGTTCCCGCCTTCGTCGATCAGGATGCCGACGCCGAAAACACCGGTGCCCTGCGAGCAGTGGCCGCCGAAGTAACGGTCGTTCCCGACCCCCTTGTCGACGAGGATCCCGATCCCCATGAAGCCCGCGCCGCAAGAGACGCTCTCGCCATCGCCATAGAAGTCGTCCCCGCCGAGGTCGATGACGATCGAGACCGGGCGGCCCGGCCGGGCGCTCGCCGCTCCGAAGTACGTGTCGTCGCCGCCGAGATCCACGAGGACCAGCGGGGCCTCCCGGCGGAGGTCGTGGATGTCGTCGCCCGGCCCGGCCACGACGAGCCAGTCGCCTTCGCTCACCGTCCGGGACGCGAGGTCGTCGAGGTTCAGGAGGAGGACGTACGCCGCCGCGAGCAGCACCGCCCGGTCCACCCGCTTCGCGAGTTCGAGCATGGGACGCGGATCGCTCTCCGGAGGCGGCTTCGGGAAGACCCCGTCGTGGCCCTCGGCCTCCACGAGGGAGGCGTAGGCCCACGCGGCGAGCCGGTCCCGCTCCTCGGCGGAGAGCTTCCCGAAGGCCGAGGCGATCCACTCCGCGGCGTGCTCCACGAGCGGACCGTCGGGGCACTTCAGGATCGGGAGCAGGAGGTCGAGGTCCGTGGCCGCCCCGGCGAGGATGTCCGCGGGGGACTTCGCCGCCCGGCCCGCCCAGGTCCACGCCACGTCCGGCGTCTCCAGGGGCTTCAACAGCGTGCGGTTCACGACGGCGAGCCGCCACGGGTCGTCGATCACGAGCTTGTCGAAACCCGCGTCGGCTCGCGTCATGTTCAGGAGCGACAGCGCATCGTCGATGCGGGCGAGTTCGCCGTCGGTGAAGAACCCCTCCCCGGACGCGGCGGGGGCGGAAGCGACCAGAGACAGGAGCACGAGGACGATCCGTTGCATGGTCAGACCACCTCCCGGGGACGCTGCGGGTTTGCCGACTTTCCGAATTTACCGTCACCGGCCGCCCCGGCGTGCGTCCTGTTCGGGGGAGGGGAGAGGGAGGTCGCATGAAAGGACCGGGACGGAACGCCCCCTGCCCCTGCGGGAGCGGGCGGAAGTACAAGCACTGCTGCATCCGGGGAGAGGGGCCGGAACCGGATGTGGCGACCGACCCGATGGCCTGGCGCCGCTGGCGCGGGACACGGGCGATGCGGGAGCTGAGACGGCTGGTCGACAAGGAGCAGTGGGCGGAGGCGGAGGCCGTCTGCGAGCGGATCCGGACCGATTTCCCGGGCGAGCCGGTCTTCGAACTGGCGCTGGCGACCGTCCGGGTGGCCCAGGGCCGCTATGCCGAAGTGGCGGAACT
>JALOQY010000530.1:0-1217 GCA_025459285.1 Planctomycetota bacterium
CCGACGGGCGTTCCTGGACATTGGCGAGGAGATGACCCGGCACCGGTACGACATCGACCAGTACCACGGGCGGGAAACCTCCCACGCGAACTTCGAGTACTACAACGGTTTCCAGCGAGTGGACCAGGGCTGGCACGGGGACTATGGCCGGTCCCGGGCCTACCGTTCCGAGGCCCCCCCCCATCCGAACCACACATGGCTGGGCGGGCTCCTGCTGCACCACGCACTCACGGGCGACCGGCGATCGCTGGAGACGGCGCGCGAGAACGCCGAGGCCGTCCTCAGGTATACGCGAGCGACTCTCGGCGTAGCGGGCGGCGACCGGGAGATCTCCCAGCCGGACGAAGTGCGTTCCGCGGCCCTCTCGATCCAGAATCTCGTGGACTTCGCGGAGTTCACGGGGGAGGAGGAGTACCTCCAGTGCGCGCGGGCCATCTTCGGCCGCGTCCTGCTCCACTCCGATGAACTGCGCGGCAACCGCGGGTGGTTCGAGCCCGAGGAGAGCCAGCACATCTGGAACCTGGTGCTTTCCCTGGAGCCCCTGCGGAAGCTGCATGCGGCAACGGGCGATCCGGACGTGCTCTCGCTGCTCGCCCGGATCTGCCGGCGCCTCCGGTCGATCTACCAGAGCACGGGAGGCCGGCGGGAGGGCGAGCTGTACCGCCCACTCCAGTTGCCGATCCGGTGGCGGGAGGGCTCGGTGACGGGGACGGAGATCCCCTACGGACTTCTCGCCGCGGATGCCTTCGCGTGGGTCTTCCTGTCGACGGGTGAGCGCGCGTTCCTCGACTTCGCGCGCTGGCTGTTCCACGACTCCGTCATGTACCGCGAGGCGCCGGCGGGTTCGGCGGTCCCCCCGGACTTCGGGGCCGCGGTGAGCTACAATCCCTGGAAGTTCCCGAACACCGAGGTGCGGGTCCACGCCTGGACTCTCCGGGGGCATGGGGTCTACCTGTACGCGGAATGGGCTCGCTCCCGCGAAACCACGGAGCCGTTCACGTTCCCGGGGGACGACTTCCTGCTTGGACGTGTGCCGAAGAAGACGGCCGGCCCCGTGGGGGGCTCCGCCCCCCCCGGCCGTCCGCCGGAGGACCCCTCGCCCGCGGTGACCGCGGCTCCGGCGGTCGAAGTCGTGGCGGTTCTCCTGCACGCGGGGCTCCTCGGCGCGCGCTTCAGGGCCACGGTGCCGATCGCCGGCAACTACGAGGTTTCCGCCC
>JALOQY010000530.1:1246-3335 GCA_025459285.1 Planctomycetota bacterium
TGGCCGGGGGGGGGTAGCGGGGGCGGTGGAGTACTACCTGGTCCATCGGGGCAGGGAGCGGCTCGTGTCCGTGGACCGCGCTGTGCGGGCCGGGGAGTGGGTGTCGCTCGATCGCCTGTACCTCTACCCCTCGGACGAACTGCGGGTTGAGCTTTCGGGGCGCGACGGGATCGGCCGGGTGGCGGGAGAGGTTCGAGTGCGATCGGCGCCGTGAGATCCCGCGGGCGGCCTGGCGGGGCCGACGGCGGTCTCCGCGGTCCGACCCTTCATCCTGACGGGCGCCCCGGAGGGCGTCACCCCGGCGATCCGCCGGGCTGCCCCCGGTAAAGGAGCGCCTCCGCGACAGAGTCGCCGGTCACCGTCTCCCGGCCCGAGAGGTCGGCGATGGTCCGGGCCACGCGCAGGACCCGGTCGTGACCTCGCGCGGTCAGGCCGAAGCGGTCCATGGCCGTCCGGAGCGCCTCCCGGCCGGCAGAATCGAGAGGGCAGTGCTCGGCGAGGCGCTTCCCGGGTATCGCGGCATTCGTGGACCACGTGGTGCACGGGTACCGCGCGGCCTGAGCTTCCCGAGCCGCCAGCACGCGGCGGCGGACGTCCGCACTGCTCTCCTCCCTGGCGCCATGGAGATCGCGATAGCGCACGCGCCCCACTTCGACGCGGATGTCGATACGATCGAGGAGGGGCCCGGACACCCGTGAGCGGTAGGCGGCGACCTGGATGGGGGTGCAGCGGCATTCGCCGTCGGGAACGCCGAACATCCCGCAGCGGCAGGGGTTCATCGCCGCCACGAGCTCGAATCTCGAGGGCAGGTGCAGGGCGTAACGGACGCGGGAGATGCGGACGCGACCCTCCTCGAGGGGTTGCCGCAACGCGTCCACGGTACGGCGGTCGAACTCCGGCAGCTCGTCGAGGAAGAGGACTCCCTGGTGGGCGAGGCTCGCCTCGCCCGGGCGGCCGGCCGGCCCGCCGCCGATGAGTCCGGCCATGGAGATGGAGTGATGCGGCGCCCGGAAGGGCCGCGTGGCCACGATCCCCCGAGCGGGGAGCTCGCCGGCGACCGAGTGGACGAGGGTGGCCTCCAGCGCTTCCTCGGGCGTGAGTGGTGGGAGGATGCCGGCGATGCGGCGGGCGAGCATCGTCTTGCCCGCCCCCGGGGGGCCGACGAGGAGCAGGTGGTGCCCGCCGGCCGCGGCGATCTCGATGGCCCGGCGGGCCAGGTGCTGCCCGTGGACGTCCGCGAGATCCTCCTGCTCGGGGTCCGCGGCAGCGAGGAGCGAGGAAGGGTCGAACGACTCGGCCGGCAGGGGAGACTGTCCGGAGAGGTGGCCGACGGCCTCGGCGAGGCTCCGGACGGGGACGACCCGCGTACCCCTGCACAGGGCCGCCTCGCGGGCATTTCCGACGGGCACGAGGAGGGGCCGGTGATCGCCGTTCGCGAGACGGCTCGCGACCGCGAGCGCTCCCCGAACGGGGCGAACCCGGCCGTCGAGGGCCAGTTCGCCGATCGCCACGTGCGAGGACAAGCGGTCCGCGGCCAGGAATCCCGCGGCCGAGAGTACGCCCAGGGCGATCGGCAGGTCGTAGACGGGACCGACCTTCCGGCGACTGGCCGGAGCGAGGTTGACGAGGACCATGACCTCGCGGGGAAAGTCGAAGCCCGACGCGTCGATCGCCATGCGGACCCGGTCCCGGCTTTCACGGACGGCGGCGTCGGGCAGGCCGACGATCACGAAGCGCGGGGCGGCGTCCTCGATCCGCACTTCCACCTCCACGAGGTGTGCGGTGACGCCCTCGACGTCGGCGGAGAAGCAGCGTGTGCTCATGGGAAGCCCTCGGATTCCCCAACAGGTCGCGGCCCGGGACGATCGGGCTCGGCAACTTGACGGAGTTCCGTCCTCGCCACGCAGCCCGGTGCAGTGTCCATCCAACTGCACGCGGGCAATGGCCCCGGTCGTTGGCCGGGGCCGCACCGATGGCGCAAGCCGAGTCCTGACAAGGAGATGCCGCCCCGGGGGGGCTGGTCTCGAAGGGTGAGGGGCCGCGGTATGCGGGTTGCGCCAGCGGCAGGGGGGTGTTCATACGAACGACT
>JALOQY010000247.1 GCA_025459285.1 Planctomycetota bacterium
AAGGCGCGATGTGCGGATCGCTCCTCTACTCGGCTCCGGAGCAGATCAGGGAAGGCGGCCGGCACATCGATGCCCGGACGGACATTTTCGCCCTGGGGCTCATGCTCCATGAGCTGTCGTCGGGCGAGCACCCCTTCTTCCGAGGCAATGCCGCCGGCACGATCCACCGTCTGCTGAACGAGGAGGCATGCCACCTGCGCGCGATCGATCCCGGAATCTCCCCGTTCTTCGAAGCGCTCGTCGCCTGGCTCCTCATGAAGCACCCGGAGCGGCGCCCCGAGGCGGTCTCGATCGTGGCGGACGTGCTCTCCCGCGGCGAAGCCTCCGCGTGGTGGTCGGCGCAGCGACGGAAGCCGGCCACCTCCGCGGAGCGTCCGGTCCTGAACCCCCGGGTCCGCAGGGATACGCGGCTCCTCGGCCGATCGAAGGAACTGGCGACCCTCGATGCCGCCTTCGATCGGGCCAAGTCGGGCCGTGGTTGCGTCTTCCTGGTCGAAGGCGAGCCCGGCATCGGCAAGACGAGACTGGTGGAGGAGTGGCTGGGAAAGCTCCTCGGGCGGGAACCGGAGGTCCTGTTCCTTTCGAGCACGTATGCCGCGCCCTCCTCCGGCGAGGGCGCGGGCGGCATCCTCGAGGCCCTGCGCGCACACCTGGAGGCGACCGGCGGGGAAGAGCATCTGACCCGTCTCCTGAGTTCCACCCCCCGGCTCGTCGGGCCGTTCGCGGCCGTTCTCCGGGGCCTGGCGGACAAGAACCCCGAGCCGCTGAGCCGGGAAGCGGTCCAGATGCTCGTCGGTCAGACCTTCACCGCACTCTCGGCGGAGAAGCCGGTCATCCTGTTCCTCGACGATCTGCACCTGGCCGACGAGAAGGAGCGCGAGTCGTTCGCGGGACTGACGTTCGCCGCCCAGGGGAACCCCTTCGTCATCGTCGGCGCGGGTCGCCGGGGAGACCTGGAGGACTGGGCCGCCAGACTGGAGCGACTCGACCTGCTTTCGCGGATGGCCCTTCCGTCCCTGGACGCCGAGGCCATTCGAGACATGCTGATCGGGCTCCGGCTCGCGGGCCGGGACGTGGACCGGTTCCTCTCCCCGATCCTCGAGCGGTCGACCGGCAATCCGCTGTTCGTGCTGGAGATCGTGCGCGGCCTGCAGCAGGACGAACGGACTCGCCGGTCCCCCGATGGCACGTGGAGCGTCCGGGGCGAGGGAGCCACGATTCCGATACCGGGCACGATGAAGGAGATCCTGGCTGCGAGGATCGCCGCTCTGACTCCCGACCAGCGCGGGATCCTCGAGGCTGCTTCGTGCTGCGGCTTCGAGTTCGACCCCGTCCTCATCTCGGAAGCGCTGGGCTCGGATCCCATCAGCGTGATGAAAGGCCTCGCGACGCTCGAGAGGGAGCACCGACTCGTGCGGGCAGAGGGGCCGAAGTGCCGTTTCGAACATCATCCTCTCGCCGAGGAGATCCGTGATCGTCTCCCCCTGGAGAGTCGGAGGGATCTCCACCGGAAGATCGGCATGGCGGTCTTCCGGCGACTCTCATCCATCGAGCCGGGAGACGTCCGGGAGGGCGGCCTCGCGGCGGCGTTGTGCCTGCACATGTTCCGGGCGGGCCTCCAGGCGCAGGCGCTGCCCCATCTGGATCTTGCCCTGCGACACCTGGACCTTCAGGCCGCTCACCACTCCGGCGTGGCGCTGGCCGAGGCAGCGCTCGAACAGCCGGGAGCCATGGAAGATGGTCGCCGCGTCGACCTCATGCTGTACATCGCGACGCGACACGAAATGCTCGGCCGCCGGCGCGACGAGGAGAACGCCCTCGCCAGGGCGCTGGAAGCGGCGGACAGGACGACCCGCGCTTCGCTGAAAGCGGAAACCAGAAGACGACGGGGGCTCCTCCTGGTCCGATCGGGCCGCCATGAGGAGGCGAGGGAGATGCTCGAGACGGCATTGCTCATGGCCTCCGAGGCCGGCGACTCGAGACTCCTGGCGAACGCCACGGCCAATCTCGGCTTTGCCTTTTCCGCGCAGGGCCGGCACGAGGAGGCGCTGGTGCACCTCTCCGAGGGCCTGGCCCTCTGCACGCGGAGCGGCGATCTGGACGGCGTCGCCCAGGCGAACGGCAGCATGGGACTGTCCCTGTGTGCGATGGGGCGCCTGCACGACGCGCGGGTGCGCATGGAGAGACACCTGGGGATCGCCCGGACCATCGGCCGCAAGCAGGGCGAGGCCGTGGCATGCGGGACCCTGGGCGAACTCCTCACTCTCCAGGGGGCATTCGAGGACGCCCTCACGTGTCTCGAGGAGTCGCTCCGACTCGCGCGGGAGTACGGGCTCCGGCGGGGGGAGGGCTACGCCATGCATGACCTTGCCGCCCTCTCGACGCTCGCCTCGAACGATGCCGGAACCGAGCGCCTCTGGGTCGATGCCCTGGGCGTGCGCCGGACGATCGGATATCCGGCGGGCATCGCGGTCACCGCGGCGGGGTACGGCGGCTACCTGCTCGGGAAGTCCAGGTTCGAAGAGGCCCGGAAACTCCTCTCCGAGGCCCTCTCGCGGGCCGTGATGGTCAGGGCGCCCGAGCCGCTGGTGGCGGCAGCGGTCGACCTCGCGAGGCTCCCGGAAGGCGACATCGGGGCCGCCCGGCTCGCCGTGGAGGAGTATGAGCACCGGCTGGCCTGCTCATCGCGGATGGTGGCACACTTCCATCTGTGGCGACTCGGGGGCGAACCGGAGAACCTCGAGACCGCTTCGGCTCTCCTCCACCATCTCGCCCGGCACGCCTCCCCCGACTGCCGCGAGTCCATCCTCACGCGCGTGCCTCTGCACCGGGCCATCGCTGAGGCCGGCCGCGCGAGCTGAGAACCCGCCGACGTGAGCCGTCCAGACGAATCGAAAGTAGCGTAAGGGTGCGCTGGATCTGACCTTGGGG
Source organism: Planctomycetota bacterium (assembly GCA_025459285.1). Taxonomy (GTDB): domain Bacteria; phylum Planctomycetota; class JAJSAM01; order JAJSAM01; family JAJSAM01; genus Prado167. Next base: position 2,932 of record JALOQY010000247.1, read on the forward strand.
ATGGGCATTTTCTTTTTTCCGGTTTCCGCCCTCCCGGCACTTGATTTGTATCAGCTAGGTGGTATACTTAACTGGTACATGGCGCCCCGTCCCGATCCCCGCCGCGTCCGCCACCAGCTCAGCCTCCTCCTCCAGCGCCGTGCCCGCATCGAGAAGTTCCTCCTCACCCCACGCCCCTATCTCCACGCCACGCTCATCGAGCGCTTCCTCGGCACCCGGGACAAGAAACGGTCCTCCCCCTCCTACTACCTCGTCCGATCCCTCGGCGGGCGGTCCCGCTTTCGGCATGTGACCAAGTCGGATCTCCCGAGGGTCCGGTCCGAAGTCGACGCCTACCACTCCTTCTCCGAGAAGCTCGCCGAGCTCCGGCAGGTCTATGCCGAGGTACTCGACGAATTGCGGTCCTTCATGAGCGCTCAGGAGGATCCGGAGCATGCCTTCATGCCGGAAGACGAAGGCGGAGACCAAGGAAGGTCCCCCCGCCGCGACGGAAGCCCATGAGGTCTGGTTCCACCGCCAGGAGGAGTGCCTCGAGGCTCTCCGGCGGGGGGATCCGGTGGAGGTCCTGCCCACTTCCTATGCGGGGAACGACTTCGTCTTCGAGTTCCTGATGGGCTGTGGGCTGTGGCAGGTTCTGACCTCCATGGAGCCCGACGCCCTCAAGAAGGACAACGGGGCTCCGTGGAAGGCCCTCAACGGCGTGGAGGTCATCCGGGAACTCGCCCGGATCGACCGTATCGCCCACACCGGGAAGGTCCTTTCCGACGTCCGGCTCATGCTGCTCGCCGGCTTCAACGCCGAGCAGGTGAACCGGACGGCGAAGGTGGGCCGGTTCGTCGTCGACCCCGAGACCCTGGCGAACCATCTCGATCGCATCAGTCCGCGGTCCGCGCAACGGACCTTCCTCGAACACCTCGAGCTCCTGCGCCAGCACCGCTGGATCCGGGGGAAGGTCTATGCGGTCGACGGCCACGAGATCATCCTCCCCTACGGCCGGAAGTCGGAACGGATGGGGAAGGTGGGCGAGAAGTTCGGCTACAAGCTCCTCTTGCTCATGAACATCGAGGAGGAGCGGGAGCGGGCGGTGGCCTTCGTCCTGGCCCCCCTCCACCATTCGGAGCGCACGCTTCTCAAGTTGCTTTTGCGGGGCCTGTCGCGGACGGTCGGGCCGGTCCGGGAGTTCGTGGACGTACTGGTGATGGACCGCGGCTACTGGGGAGCCCGTTTCCTCCTCGGCCTGAAGCGGAAGTATGGCATCGATGTGGTGACCCGGGTACAGCACGACGAGTTGGACGTCGTGAAAGACGTCGAGGGGGTCCTCGCGCTGGGAGGGAGTCACTGGGAGAGCCTTCAGGAAGAGAGCCCCCGCCTGGGCACGATCGAAGTGCGGTGCACCGGGGTGCCGGACATGGTGCTCCGGGACCGGAACGCCAAGGAGGTCGGGAAGATCCAGGTCGTCGTCGCGGACGAGTTCGACCCCCGAGGCGACCCCCTTCGGAACCCCGAAACCGGCCAGATCCGCGGAAGGTGGTACTACGGCACCACGCTTCCGGTGGTCCGGCGACCGGGCCGGATCCGCCGGTACTACGGTCGGCGCTGGACGATCGAGAACCAGGGTTTCCGGGACATGACCCAGAAGTGGGCCCTGGACGTCCCGGCAGGCCGGCGGTTCAACCTCATCCACTCCCGGATCGCCTTCACCCTGATGCTGTACAACGCCGACCGCATCCTCCGCATGAAGTTCCCCGGGACGTGGGACGAGGAGCGAGAGCGGCTGAAGCGACTCGGAGTTCCATCACCTCTTCACGGAGCCGGGCTGGCAGCCTACACCGAAGACGGGAGCCTCGGCCTCCTCCGCCTGCAGGAACTGGCGACCGCGCTCAGAGAACAAGAGAAGCGCCGCTGGATCGGGACCCTCGAGGACGCTGCGCGTCGCGGCGTGTCCATCGAGGAACTCCTCGAGACCCTGCGGCCCACGGACTGAACCCGCCGCGCCCCCCGTCCGGCGCGGCCTCCGGCCTGCGAAAACGCAACTTTCGATTCGTCTGTGAGCCGTCCCGTCCCCTTGAGCTTTGCGTGAAGTTGTTCTATGCTGTACGTGTCGGAGGGAGAACCCCACCCGAGGGTAAGGATGCCGGAGTCCGGGTCGAGGCGCAATCGCAATCGCAGCCAAATGTCGATGGGGGCTCCCTGCCTCCGCGGGCGGCAAGCGCCATCAGGTCCGCTCCGGCCTCCGGTCCATGGGCCCCGACCTTGAACGCTCCCCAGGACCATCGCGACGCCGTCGATGCCTGCCTTGCCAAGGCGCTGGAGTTCCTGGCCGGACTCCGTGCGAGCACCGGCGGCGGAACCGGGAGGGCGGACCCCTCCCGACTCAGTGAGGTAGAAGAGATGCTGGCCAGGGCCCGGGACCTGCTCCGAAAGACCTGGAGGCCGGCCAGATCGGACTCCCCGGAGTCCGCGGCTGCAGCCCTGGACTCGACGATCGACGAGACGCGCGACCACCTCGCGGCAATCGTTGAGGCCGCGCCCGTGGCGAACATCGACGACATCGTCTTCGCCCTGGATCCGGAGGGGCAGGTCGACTTCGCCAGCGGTTCCGTGTCGCGGTTCGGATACGCGCCGGAGGACCTGGTCAGCCGGCCGTTCACGGACATCGTCCACCCCGAGGACCTCCCCGCGGTCCGGAGGGCCTTCGCCTCCACGATGGCCGGCCACATCGCGCCGCTGGAGTTCCGGGCCCTCGACCGACAGGGCGGGGTCCGGTTCGTCCGCACATCGTGCCGTCCGGTGCGGGAGGGCGACCGGACCGTCGGCCTCGCCTGGGTCCTGGTGGACCTGACGGACCAGCGGCGCCTCGAGGAGCAGGTCCGATCGGCGCAGAAGATGGAGGCGGTCGGGCGCCTGGCGGGGGGCGTGGCCCACGACTTCAACAACCTCCTCTCGGTCATCCTGAACTGCACCTCCTTCGCGATGGAAGGCCTCGCCCCGGACGACTCCGCCCGGGGCGACCTGGAGGAGGTCCATCGGGCGGCCCTCCGCGCCGCCAAACTCACACGACAGTTGCTCGCCTTCAGCCGGAGACAGACCCTCCGACCGGAGATTCTCGACCTGAACCTCCTCGTGGCTGACCTCCTGAAAGTGCTCCGGAGGGTGATCGGGGAGGACATCGCCATCGAGTTCGTCCCTTCACCGGAGCCCTGCCTCGCGAGACTCGATCCGGGCCAGATGGAGCAGGTCGTCCTGAACCTCGCCATGAACGCCCGCGAGGCGATGCCCGCCGGCGGCGTGCTCCGGCTCGTTACCGGGTCCGTGGAGATCACCGAGCAGCAGTCGGACCGGCCCGTCGAACTCCGGCCCGGTCCCCATGTCCGCCTCATCGTCTCCGACACGGGCCACGGCATGTCCCCCGAGGTGAAGGCGATGTTGTTCGAGCCGTTCTTCTCAACGAAGGCGCCCGGAAGCGGAGTCGGCCTCGGGCTTTCGACGGTCCACGGAATCGTCCATCAGAGCGGGGGGAGCATCACCGTGGAAAGTGATGCCGGGAGGGGGACGACCTTCATGGTCTGGTTCCCGCGTGCCGGGGCCGAGGATGCACCGCCACCCCGACCGCTGACTCCTCCCGGGCCCGCCGCGAGCCTCGAGACGATCCTGCTGGTCGAGGACGAGGCCAGCGTCCGGGACATCGGCCGGCGCATCCTGGCCGCGGAGGGTCACGAGGTCCTTGTCGCCCCCGGCGGGCCGGAGGCCCTGCGGCTCTTCCATGAGAACGCGGACCGGATCTGCCTGCTGGTGACCGATGTGGTCATGCCCGGGCTGAACGGCCCGGACCTCGCGAACCGCCTCCGGAAGATCCGGCCCGAACTGCCCGTCCTCTTCGCCTCCGGCTACTCGGACGAGGCGATCCCCCGGCACGGGGCTCTGCAACCGGGTGTGCACTTCATCGGCAAGCCGTTCGGCGCGAGGGAGCTGACGCAGGCGGTCAGGGAGGCCCTCGACGCGGCACCGGCCGGGCGTGCGCGTGCCGTGACTCCGGTCTGCCCTCCGGGTCCGCCGGAACCGGAGCGACGGGCCGGGCCGGGCGGTGCGGAACACCGCTCTCCGCCCGCCCGCCTGCGTGACGATCTGCGGACCGCGGCTCTCGCGGCGGATCACGACGGACTCCTCGTCTCCATCGAGGAGTGCCGGGCCACGGACACAGCGCTGGCCGGGAGGTTGAGTGAGCTTCTCCACGAGTTCGACTACGACGGGATCCTCGCCATCTGCGGGTCCGCGCCGGTGACGACCGAAGG
>JALOQY010000012.1 GCA_025459285.1 Planctomycetota bacterium
GAGACCTACTCCACCGACATCCAGGCCTCGACACCCCTCGGCGGCGGCCACGTCCTGACCTACGGCGTCCACGCCCACCGGGACGACGGCCGCGCGCCGGATGACGAGCAGTTCTACTACAACCGCCCTCACCCCTCGGTCTCGGACTCCCCCGACAGTCGCTGGGCCAACTACGGACTCTATCTGCAGGACGAGTGGGAGGCGGTGGCGGACCTGCTGTACTTCACCGCCGCCGTTCGCTACGACTACATGGTCTTCCACTCCCTCTCCACGAGCGCGTACTCCCCTCCCGCGGGTGATCCCGCCGACGATTTCTACCGCGACACCAACGATGCGCTGACCGGTGGTCTCGGCGCGACCGTCCACGTGGAAGAACACTGGCGCGCGGTCGCCTCCTGGTCGCGGGGTTACCGGCAGTACGCCCCGAACTTCGGCATCCGCCAGCTCGGCGCCGGCGTCCTCATCCCGAACGAGTTCCTGGATCCCGTCACCGCCGACAACTACGAGGCGGGCGTCCGCACGCGATACACCACGTTCTCCGCCGAGAACTTCTTCTGGTACTCGAAGATCAAGGACTGGCAGGAAGTCGGGGCCTCCACGTTCAACGGCTCGGACTGGTACGACTTCAACAGCAACGGCTCGCAGGATGCCAACGAGAACATCGTCGCCTACCAGTCCATCAGCAGCGCCTACCTCTACGGTCTAGAAGGCAAGGCGACCCTTTACCTCTCGACACTCTCCCCGGACCTGCCGGACGGCTGGTCCGTCTGGGGCGGCTACGCCTGGAACGCCGGCAAGGACAAGAACCACGACTACATGCGCCACACGATGCCTCTCCGGGGCCTGCTCGGCATCCGCTGGGATGACAGCGACCCGGAGCGCGCGGCCTACGTGGAAGGCATCGTGGAGATGGTGAACCGCTACGACCGCGTCGCGGAGAGCCGCCTCAGCGATCTCGGCTGGCGGCGGGACCCCCAGGACAAGAACTCTCCGCTCCTGCGCTCCTATGGCGGCGTCCCGGGGTACACGATCCTGTCGATCTACGCCGGGATCAACCTCTGCCCGAACGCCCGCCTGCGGGTGGGCGTCGAGAACCTCACCGACAAGAAGTACCGCCGCGCCCATTCCCGCATGGACGCTCCGGGCATCGGCTTCATCGCCGGACTCGACGTCTCGTTCTGACCGCGGTCGGCTTCCATCGCGGCGTTACCGGCCGGTTCCCGGGCGGTAACGCCGCCGGTCGTTTCCGGCCCGGCGACCCGCCCGACTGTAACGGTGCCGATACGGTTTCGCCCTCCACCGGATGGCACGCGCTTTGATCCCTCCGGCAGCATGCCTTCGCAGGTGAGACACGCGCGACGCAGCCACCCCGCCCGGGGCGGGGTGGAGTCGTCCGCCCCTCCGGCCCGCCGCGGGCGGACCTGCTTCCTCGCCTCCCTCTTCATGCACACGGCGGTCGTCACCGCCCTCGCCGGGACCTATGTGCTGCACCTGCGCACGGAGCCCCGGCCGGCCGAGTTCTCGAGCGACTACGCGATGGCCGAGACCCTCGAGGAGGTCCTCGAGCCTCCTTCGGCCCCGGAAATCCCCCCGCCCGATCCTCTGCCCGAGGTCCTCGCGGAGGAGGCGCCGGACGATGAATCCCTCCCCCCTCAGGAGCACGCTCTGCCCCTGCCGGCGCCGCCTCCCATGGACCTGCTGGTGGAGATCCCCGACCGCCCCTGCTGGCGGGAGCGCCCCCCCGCCCCGCCGTCGCCCCCTCCGCCTCCCCCTCCGCCCGTCGAGCTTCCCCGGGCGACGCCGCGCCCCGCGCCGGCGCTGGCATCCGTGGTTCCCGCCGGGCCGAGCCGGCGGGCGGCCCCTCGGAAGGGGAACCGCCCGCCGGTCTACCCGGCCGCCGCCGAGGCGGCGCGGATGCAGGGAGTCGTGCTCCTCGTGGTCCACATCGGAGCGGACGGCGCCGTGCTGGGGGTGGAGGTGAAGCGGAGTTCCGGTTTCGCGCTGCTCGACCGCGAGGCGGTACGGGCGGTCCGAAACTGGCGCTTCGAGCCGGCCCTCGAGTCCGGCCGCCCCGTCGCCGCAGCGGCCGAACTGCCCATCAGGTTCGTGCTGCCCTGAGAGAACGCGGGCCGGTAGACTGTCCCGAAAGGAGGCCTCCATGCGTCCGACCGCCCTGACCATCGCCCTGACCATCGCGCTCGCCCTCTCGTTCCAGGGCGGCTGCGGCGGCCAGCCCGCCGTGGTCGTCTACAGCGCCCTCGACCAGGTCCACTCCGAACCGATCGTCCGCCAGTTCGAGAAGGACACGGGCATCCGGGTGAAGGCCGTCTACGACGTGGAAGCCGTGAAGACCATCGGCCTCGTGAACAAGATCGTGGAGGAGGCGGGCAACCCGAAGTGCGACGTGTTCTGGAACAACGAGCTGGTCCACACCGTGCGCTTGAAGAACAAGGGGCTTCTCGCGCCGTACCGGAGCCCGGCCGCGGAGGGGATCCCGGCCGGCTTCAAGGACCCGGAGGGGTACTGGACGGGTTTCGCCGCCCGGGGCCGCGTCCTGATCCTGAACACGGAGGTCATGAAGGCCACCGAACCCGACGAGGCGAAGTGGCCGAAGGAGACTCGCGACCTTCTCGACCCGAAGTGGAAGGGAAAGGCCGTCATGGCGAAGCCGCTCGCCGGCACGACGCTGACCCACATGGCCATCCTGTGGGCGCTCGAGGGCCCCGACTTCGTGAAGAACTTCTGGACCGGCTTCGCCGCGGTGGACGGACGGATCGCCACCGGCAACGCCCACGCCATGAAGGAGGTCGCCGCCGGGAGCTTCGCCTTCGGCTACACCGACACCGACGACTACTACAAGGCGGTGCTGGACGGGAAGCCGGTGCGCCAGGTCTTCCCGGACCAGGACCCCGCCGGCGAGGTCCCCGGCGTGATCTTCATCCCCAACAGCATCGCCCTCGTCAAGGGCGGACCGAACCAGGAGATGGCGAAGAAGTTCATCGACTATGTCCTCGCCGAGAAAGTCGAGGCCGCGCTGGCCGCCGGCCCCTCGGCCCAGATCCCGGTCCGGAAGTCGGTCCCGCGCCCGGCGCACGTGAAGAGCGCTTCGGAGTTCCTCTCGCTCCCGATCGACTGGACGAAGGTCGCCGAAGCCGTGGAGCCCGTCACCACCTGGCTCTCCGGGCACCTGGCCGGCGGCAGGTGATCAGAGAAGATCGGCCAGTTCCCCGGCCGACGTGACCGGCGCGCGGCACGCGAAGTCGGCGCAGACGAAGGCCGCCGGAGCGTCGCTGACCGGCCCCTTGCCGGCCGCCCCCGGTACCAGCTCCTCGAGGGTCCGCGCCCCGGGTCCGGAGGGCCGGAGGACCAGGGCCGTCCGGGGCAGGAAGCGCCGGCTCACCTCCCCCGCCAGCGCGTGCAGTCGCTCGTCCCGCGGATCCCCCGCCAGCACGATCTCCCGGGACGGTCCCAGGAGCTCGTCCAGTGCCATCGCCGCGAACGGGAAGGCCTGCGGCTGCCGGGCGATGGACGCCGCGAAGGCCCGCAGCACTCCCCACCCCTCCTCCGCGAACGAACCATCGCCGGTCGTCCGCGCGAGTCTCGCGAGGACGAAGGCGGCGACCGAGTTCCCCGACGGGATCGCCCCGTCGTAGATCTCCTTCACCGGGGCGATGAGCTTCTCCCCGTCCGAGGCCACCGTGAAGAACCCGCCGGACTCCGGATCCCGGAAGAGCCGCACCGTCTCCCGTGCAAGCTGCAGCGATTCCGCGAGCCAGCGCGGCTCGAAGGTGGCCTCGTAAAGCTCCAGGAGGCCCCAGGCGAGAAAGGCGTAGTCGTCGAGGAAACCGGGGATCCCCGCCTCCCCGTCCCGATACCGGTGCAGGAGCCTCCCCTCCTCGACCATCCGGTCGAGGACGAAGGACGCCGCGCGGGCCGCCGCTTCCGTGAACGACTCCTCGGGCAGCGCCCGGCCCGCGTAGGCCAGGGCGGCAATCGCGAGCCCGTTCCAGTCGGCGAGGATCTTGTCGTCCTTCAGGGGGCGGACCCGCGCTTCCCGACGGTGAAGGAGCGCCTCCCGGGCCGCCGCGAACCGGTCGTCGCCGGCCGCGCTCCCCGGCCCCGGCAGGTGGGGGATGTTCGCCCCCGTCGCGCGGTTCGAGGCCTCGTCCCGGAAGTTACCGGACTCCGAAAGTCCGTATTCCCGCGCGAAGTCCTCCTCCGGCGCCTCGCCCAGCGCCTCGCGGACCTCCGTCCGGCGGAAGACGTAGAACTTCCCCTCGACACCCTCGGAATCGGCGTCCTCGGCCGACGCGAAGGCCCCTCCGGCCTCCCGGAGATCCCGCAGCACGTAGCAGAGCGTCTCGCGCGCCACGGCCGCGAAGTCGCGGCGTCCGGTGACGAGCGAAGCCTCCACGAACGCCAGCGACAGCAGCGCCTGGTCGTACAGCATCTTCTCGAAGTGCGGCACGAGCCACTCCCGGTCCGTGGAGTAACGGTGGAAACCACCGCCGAGGTGGTCCCGGATCCCGCCGCGCGCCATGGCGGTGAGGGTCTTCTCGACCATCGCCAGGGTCTGTGCCTCGCCGGTTCGCGCGTGGAGCCGGAGCAGGAGCGACAGCCCGTGGGGCCGGGGGAACTTCGGCGCGGTCTCGAAGCCACCGTGCTCGGAGTCGAACCGATCCGCGAACTGCCGGCCGGCGAGATGGAGCGTCTGCTCCGACAGGTCCCCGTTTCCACCCGAGAGCGGCACGGACGCCAGATGACGCCGGATCTCCTCGGCGCTCGCGAGCACTTCCCCGCGCCTCGACCGGTACGCCTCCGCCATGGAGGCGAGCACCCTCGGGAAACCCGGCCGGCCCCACCGGTCCGTCGGGGGGAAGTAGGTCCCCCCGTAGTACGGCCGGCCGTCCGGTGTGAGGAAGACGGAGAGCGGCCAGCCGCCCTGGCCGCCCATGGCCTGCACCGCGGCCATGTAGACCGCGTCCACGTCCGGCCGTTCCTCGCGGTCCACCTTGATCGCCACGAAATGCGAGTTCAGGAGCGCCGCGGTCTCCTCGTCCTCGAACGACTCCCGCTCCATCACGTGGCACCAGTGGCAGGTGGCGTACCCGATGGACAGGAAGATCGGCTTCTCCTCGTCACGGGCCTTCCGGAAGGGTTCCTCGCCCCACGCGTACCAGTCCACGGGGTTCCCGGCGTGCTGCAGGAGGTATGGGCTCTTCTCGCGGGCCAGTCGGTTGCGCCGTTCGCTCGGTTCCATGCCTCCTTTTAGCAGTCCGCGGACGTGCCGCCTACGGGCGCCGTGAAGCGGTGGACCGGGAGCCTGATATCATGTCCCGACATGAGCGAACCACGGCACGCCCTCGTCTGCGGGGCCAGCGCCGGGATCGGCCGGGCGGCCGCCCTCGTGCTCGGGAACCGCGGTCTGCGCGTCACCGCGCTGGCACGACGGCGCGACCTCCTCGCGAGCCTCTGCCTGGAGCTGTCCGCCGGCGGCGCACCCGACCCCTCCTTCGTCACGGCGGACCACGACGACCTCGACGGGCTCGCACGGGTCGCCGGGGAGATCCTCGCGGGCCGGGGCGCCGTCCACGTGCTCGTCAACAACAGCGGTGGCCCTCCGCCCGGACGACTGATCGACTCCGGGTCGGACGCGCTGCTCGCGGCCTTTTCGCGCCACGTCCTGGCCTCGCACCTCCTCGTCCGGGCCGTTCTTCCCGGCATGACCGCCGCCGGGTACGGGCGGATCGTGAACGTCGTCTCCATCTCCGCGCGCGAACCCATCCCCGGTCTCGGCGTCTCCAACACCGTGCGCGCCGCCATGGCCGGCTGGGCCAAGACCCTGGCGATGGAGTTGCCCCCGGGGATCACGATCAACAACGTGCTGCCGGGCTATACTGCCACCGATCGCCTCCGCTCGCTCGCGGGGGAGCGCGCCGCGGGGGCCGGGCTTCGCCGCGAGGACGTCGAACGCCAGTGGCGGGAGGCGGTGCCCGAGGGGCGTCTCGGCCGGCCCGAGGAGATCGCGGCCGTTGTCGCGTTCCTCGCATCCCCGGAGGCCTCGTACGTGCGCGGCCAGAGCCTGGCCGCCGACGGCGGCAGACTGAGGAGCATCTGATGGCGCGGATCATCGACATCTCCCCCGTCCTCTCCGATCGCATCCAGGTGTGGCCCGGCGAGGTGGCCTTCTTCTGTGACGTGAACACCCTCACCACGAGCCTGCATGTCGGGGCGCACGCCGACGCTCCCGCCCACCTCGCTCCGGGCGGCACCACCATCGACAACGTCCCTCTCGACGTCTACTGCGGCCCGTGCCAGGTCATGGCCGCCGGGGTCGGGCGGCGGGGCCGGGTCCGCCCCGACCACCTCTTCGGCGAGATCCGCGCGCCCCGCGTGCTGTTCCGCACCGGGACATTTCCCGACCCCGAGGTCTTCTCCGAGGACTTCGCGGGCCTCTCTCCCGAACTTGCGGAATGGCTCTCGCGGAAGGGCGTCCGGCTCGTGGGCATCGACACGCCCTCGGTGGACCCCTTCGAGGATCGGGAACTCACGACGCACCGCGCGCTGGGGCGTCACGGCATCGCCTGCCTCGAAGGGCTGCGCCTGGACGCCGCCGTACCCGGCCTCTACACGCTCGTGGCCCTGCCGCTCCGGATCGCCGGCGCCGACGGCTCCCCGGTCCGCGCGGCCCTGTTCCCCGCCGGTCCCCTGCCGGACTGAGAGCTGGCGGCCTGTTGGCGTAAGGCCCCCCCGGAGAGATCGTCCTTGGCACCGACAGGCTGCTGGCAGCCGGTCGCCGAGGGGCCTCCGCGCGCATGAGGGCTCACGCCGACGGGCTGCCAGCACAGATCGGCGCGACCGGACAGACTCCGCAGTGCGCCGGGCAGTCGCCCGAAATCCCGAGGTGCGCCAGCGCGAAGTCGAACCGGACGGGATCGTCCGGATCGAGCACCCGCAGCGCCGCGGTGATCTCCACGGCGGTCTTCCAGTCCGCCGACCGGCGCTTCGTCAGGCCGAGGAGTCGCGCGATGCGGTGGATGTGCGTATCGAGGGGCACGACGAGACTCGACGGCGAAACCGATCTCCAGAGACCCAGGTCGATCCCGTCGTCCGGGCGGACCATCCACCGGAGATAGAGGCAAAACCGCTTCGCCGCCCCGCCCCCTGCCGGGTCGGGCAGAAGGAAGCGGAAACTCCGGCGCGACGCCGCCGGTTCTCCCGCGAGGCGCACGAGCCTCTGCGCCAGGCCCGAGAGCCCGCCGCGCAGGTCGCCGGCCCCGGTGCGGAGAGCCAGTGCGAAGGCCTCCTCCACGCTCCCGGTTTCCCGCAGCAGGCGCCCGGTCGAGCACAACAGCGCCTCGACGTCCTCCCCTCCCACCCATCGGTGCCGGAACCCGGCCAGCCGGCCGGCGAAGCCTCCGCCCGCCTCGATCACCGCGCGTGCCGGCCGCGGACCGAGGACCGAGAGCACCCGCCGCACCGACTTCAGGATCATCGGTGCCCGGCCGAAAGCCAGGCTCGCCGCCACGAGTCCCGCCACCTCGCGATCCCTCGGGTTCGCGAATGGGCGTACGAGAGAGACCGGGTCGGAGGCCAGGCGCGCCGGGCCACGGGTGCGGACCAGGGCCTCGAGGCCCGCCCGCAGGTGTCCGATGTTCATGCGTGACCCGCGTCGGGAACGGCTACTTCACACCGAGTTTTCTCGCTTCCGGGGAATCGATCCACTCCCGCCAGACCTTCTGGGTCTCGAACTCCTTCCCGGTGAGAGTGCGGAGCGCGTCCCGGACCTCGAGCCGGATCCCGCTCCAGATCTCCCACATGGCCTTCCAGTAGGACTCCGGCGGGTTCGATCCGGAGTTGACGCTCGCCGGCTGGGGCTGCTCGACCCAGGCGACCAGGAGCGAGACGCAGTCCAGTCGCTTCAGATCCCTGAAGTACCGGACGATCTCGCGCATCACATCGATGGCCGCCGGCTTCACGAAGAGTGACCGGATCTCGTCGAAGGCCGGCTTGCTGTCGCAGCCGAGCCGCCGGAGGGAGGAGACGCACATCGCCAGAGCCGGAGGGAAGCTCTCGATCTGCTTCGCCTTGAGGAGAGCGATGAGGATCGGCGCGACCTTCTTCATCGGCTCCTGGGACCCCAGGGCCTTCACCGCCGAAACCCGCACCGACAGGAACCGGTGGTTCGCCAGCGCACCGAGCTTCTTGATGAAGTCCTCGTGCGAGGCGGTGATGAGCGGCTCCAGGGCGGCCACGATGGCGTTCTCCTCCTTCGCGGCCACCGCATCGTCGAGCCCCTTCAGGAGTTCCTTCGCCTTCTCCCGGTCCACGGGCGAGACCTTCGGATCGGCGTTCGCGTCCTCCACCTTCCCGTCCGGCTCCTCCCCGTCCCCTTCCTCCGCGAGGAGAGGGGAGAGACCGAGACCCAGCGCGATGAACAGGATGGAAACCGCTCTCATACCGGACCTCCTCCTCCGCTCCCTCCGCGCGGGCGCGCACGCGGGACCGAAGCAGGAGTATTCTACCGGTTTCCGCGCCCGAAATCCGCCCGATACCGCACTGGCAGCCTGTCGGGGTGAAGGGTCGCAGCGCAGAGATCGTCCTCGGCCCCGACAGGCTGCTGATCTTCCGGATCGCGATCGGCCAGTTCCGCATGGACCACCGCGAGGCCCTCTCGGACGCAGGCGATGGGAGAGAGGCTGAAAGCAATTCTGGCGTTCGTCGCCCGCGAATCGAAAAATGGGGCTTTACGTCCACCGTCGAGATCCGCCCATGCCTTCCAGATTTCTCCTCGAACCCGCGGCCATCGACACCGAGAGGGTCATCGAAGACCGGGACGCCATCGCCCGATCCCTCCCCCAGCGCGAGGAAGTCGCCCAGCTCGACGCGATCCACGTCTTCGCCCCCGACGCCAAGATCGCCGCTGCCAGCCGCTTCGTCCGCCCCGATGAATGGTGGGTCCCGGGCCACATCCCCGGTCGCCCCATCCTTCCGGGAGTCCTCATCGTGGAGGCCGCGGCCCAGTTGTGCGTATGGGTCTACCGCCGCCTCATCGCCGAGGACCGGTTCCTCGGCTTCGGCGGGGTGGACGCCGTGCGGTTCCGCGGCACGGTGATCCCCGGGCAGCGCCTCCTGCTCATCGCGGCGCTCACCACCCTGAAGAGCCGGCAGGCGATCTTCGCGACGCAGGGCATCGTGGACAGTCGCCTCGTCTACGAGGGTACGGTGATCGGCATGGCGGTCTGACCCCGCATGCACGCGAGGCCCGTTGATCTCGCCCCCCTGATCGACCACACCCTTCTCCACCCGGGGGCGACGGACGCGGACCTCATGAGGCTCGCCATGGAGGCCGTGGAGCACTCCTTCGCCGCCGTCTGCGTGAACTCCCGCGCGGTTCCCCTCGTGGCCCGCGCGCTCGCCGGGACGCCGGTGCGCGTGGTCAGCGTTGCCGGTTTCCCACTGGGCGCCTCACTCTCCGCCGTCAAGGCCACCGAGGCGGAACTCGCGGTGCGCCTCGGGGCCCACGAGATCGACATGGTGCTCTCGGTGGGCGATCTCCTCGCCGGCGAACGCGGTCGGGTGCGGGACGACATCTCCGAGGTCCGCCGCGCGGTACCCGCCGCGATATTGAAAGTCATCCTCGAGTGCGGTCTCCTCCCGTCCGCCCTCCGCCGCGAGGGGGCCCTGATCGCGGCAGAAGCCGGCGCCGACTTCGTCAAGACCTCCACCGGATCCGGCCCGGGCGGCGCCACCGTGGAGGACGTCCGGCTCCTCCGGGAAACCGTCGGTCCCCATGTCGGCGTCAAGGCCTCCGGAGGCATACGCACGTTTGCCGAGGCCCTGGCCATGGTCCGCGCCGGGGCGAACCGGCTCGGCACCTCCGCGGGCGTGGCGATCGTCTCCACGCCGGGCTGCCAGCTGCCCGTCGCCGAGGGGCCTCCGTGCGCATGAGGGCTTACGCCGACGGGCTGTCAGCGAGGCCAGTCGAAGTCACCGCGGGAGTATGCCTCGATCTTCTTCAGGTAGTTCCCGACGCCGTGGAGCGCAGCCCGCGCGCCTTCCTCCCCGACGTCCGCCACGACCCGCCCGGGGAGGCCCCGGACGAGGCTGCGCGGCGGCACGACCATTCCCTCCGTCACGAGCGCGCCGGCGGCGATGATCGAGCCCTCCCCGATCCGCGCTCCGCGCAGGAGCACCGCCCCCATGCCGAGGAGACAGCGCGGTCCCACTTCCGCGCAGTGGATCGTCACCCGGTGACCGATCGTCACCTCCTCGCCGACGACGAGCGCGAGACCGGGGTCGGCGTGCAGGATCGCGTGGTCCTGCACATTGGTTCGCGCGCCGATCCGGATCGGAGCGTCGTCGCCGCGAAGAACGGAAAAGAACCAGACGCTCGCCCCGGCCCCCAGTGTCACGTCTCCCGTGATGACGGCGTTCTCCGCGACGTACGCGCCTCCGACCCGGACCAGGCGGGCCATCTCAGCGGCCTCCCGCCGCGACCTGCGCGAACTGCCACCCGTTGAACGCGGCGTGGAAGGCGATGGGGCCCCACAGTGTCCCGGTCTTCTCGTAGGTCAGCGAGAGCGCCACGCCGAGCACGAAGTGCGCGGGGGCCGTCGGCAGATGCCGGTGCACCGCCGCCCAGATCGCCGCGCTGATGATTGCAGCGACCGCCATCCCGAACCTCCGGCGCAGCGCGCCATGGAGGAGGCCCCGGAAGATGATCTCCTCCGAGAGCGGAGCTCCGATCACGGCCACGAGGAAGAACACCGGAAGGTCGGCGCGCAACGAGGTGAGGATCGGCTGTTCCGCCGTGGACCCGCCGAGGTCCGAGAGCAGCGCCTTCCATCCCAGCAGAACGGTGGCCACCACCGGGAAGCTCGCCACGAACCCGAGGACTCCCGCCCCGGCTCCGCGCACGGCCGGCCCCGCGGGCCCGGCACCGCGGAGGAGCATCAGGGCGGCCATCCCCGCCACCGCCGTGGCGGCCGCCGTCGCCGCGAGGACGATCGTCGTCTCCCCGGCCCTTCCCACCGCGGCGAGGCCGCCGGCGACGAAGACCTGCACCAGGATGGAAAGGAGCAGCACCGCGAAGGCCTCAAGCTCTCGCGCCCGGCCCGGCGGCGAGGGGTTGCCCGCCAAAGGGTCCCGCCCCGCGATCCGCAAGCCGAGGTAGAGGAGCAGCAGCACTGTCCCCGCCCCGAAGAGCAGGAGGTCGCCCGCCCCGAGGTCCAGGGCCCCGATCACCCTGCCATCACCTTGACGAGAAGCCGCCGCGCGCGCGGCCCGTCGTACTCGCAGAGGAACACGCCCTGCCATGTGCCCAGGGCGAGACGGCCGGCCTCCACCGGGATCGGCTGGCAGGGGCCGGTGAGAACCACCTTCACGTGGGCGTCGGAGTTCCCCTCTCCGTGGCGCCAGTCAGCCTTCCTCGGCACGGTCCCCGCCGCCCACGACACGATGTCGCGCCGCACGTCCGGGTCCGCATTCTCGTTGATGGTCACCGCCGCCGTCGTATGCGGGCAGAAGACGAATGCCATCCCGGAGCGCACCCCGGACTCCGCGATCACTCGTGAAACCTCCGCCGTCACGTCCACGAGTTCCTCGCGAGCACGCGTCGTCACCTCGATCTCGCGGATCACTTTTTCTCCCAGCGGTAGATCTCCGCCACCTGGTTCAGTGTCGAGCCCTCGTCGATCCGGCGCCGGATCCGGTTCTCCTTCTCGAGGCAGTCCATCGCGCGGTTCGCGTACTCCGCGGCTTTCGCGCGGGGGAGCACCACGACGCCGTCGTCGTCCCCCACCACCCAGTCGCCGGGGAAAACCCGAATCGCCGAGACGAGGACCGGAACGTCCTCCTCTCCGAAACCCTTCGCCTCGCCGGCGTGGGACGTGACCTGGCGCGAGAAGGCCGGGAAGCCGAGCCGGCGGATCTCCGGCGTGTCGCGGATCGCGCCGTCCACCACGATGCCGGCGAGACGTCGCTGCACCGCGGAGTGCGTGGCCAGCTCGCCCCAGATGGCCGGCGGCACCCCCCCGGCATCCACCACGATCACCGATCCCGCCGGAGCGTGGTCGATGGCCTCCACGGGCTTCGCCCAGTCCCCCGGCGCGGTGCGGACGGTGAAGGCCGGCCCGACCGCCTTGCTTCCGGGGACTCGGGGCAGGATCCCTTCCAGACAGCGCAGGCGGTGCGCACCATCGGAGATGTTCGGGGTAGAGACCATCTGGAGGATCCTCCGGATCTCGTCGCCCGTCGCCCGCTTGAACAGCGTGGTCTCCACCGCCTCTCCCGAGAGCATCGCTCCCCGGATCACGCGCGCGGCCTCCCGCGGGTCCGCCGCCTTGTTGATCGCCCCGCCGACGATCACCACCGAAGCCCCGGCGGCCACCGCCCGGGCGGCCGTCTCCGAGTTGATGCCGCCAGCCACCGCCACGGGGATCGACACGGCCTCCGCCACCGCGCGCAACACGGCGAAGGGGTCGCGCCCCTCCATCTGGTCGTCGATCGGGCAATGGACCCCGATCAGGTGGACGCCGAGTTCCTCGCCCCGCCGCGCCCGGGCCACCGGGTCGACGACCCCCAGCAGGTCGAGTTCCACCTTGAAGCCGTAATTCGCCGCGGCCTCCACGCACTCCCGGATCGTCGCGTCGGAGGCCGCTCCCATCACCGTCCCGATGGCCGCCCCGGCCTTCGCCGCGCCCTCCATCTCCGTCCGCCCGGCGTCCATCGTCTTCGTATCGCAGACGATCGGCAGGACCGGGAACTCGCTCCTCAGGGCCCGCACCGCGGCCAACCCCTCGGCCTTCAGCAGGGGGGTGCCGACCTCCAGGATGTCGGCACCCCCCTCCACGGCGCGGCGCGCGCACTCCAGGGCCTCCGAGAGATTCACGAAATCCAGCGCGACCTGCAGTCGTGGCGGCATCCGACCTCCCGATCGTCAGCCCCCGGGGTCCCCGGCTCCTCGCAGGGCTCCGGGAATCCTAGCAACCGGCGACCCGTCGGGCACGGAACACGGGGCCGCCGGCCCTTCGCCGCGGTGCCACCCGCGTCGATCCCCGTCGACCGCCGCAACTCTCCCCCGAAAGGTGCTTGCCTTCCGGGCGCGGATTTGCTGCTCTCACTCCCCGTGACCGGGTCGGTCCGGGTGGGGAGTCTTCCGGACCTCTCCCGAGGGGCGCGTGGACGGGGGGCACCCCGGCCCGCGCCCGCCGGAACCGGCCCGTCAGGACTCCGCCCGGAGCGCAGCGGGGCGTGCGCTCCGGGGGACTTGCGCAGGCGCCCTCGAGGAACAGACATGTCGATCAGGACGAACCCTTCAGCCTCCGGGAGCCTGGCGCTCCTCGAGTGCCTCATCCTCCTCGCGGCGGCGAAGCGGAAATCGAAGAAGGAAGACGGAGCGCCGCCGGTGAAGAAGGACCGTGGCGGCGGTACGAAGAAGAAGAGCTCGAAGAAGCCCGCCCCCGCCGACGATGACGAGGAGGAGGTGGAGAAGCTGGAGGAGCGGGAAGACGCCGAGGGTGAGGTCGAAGGCGAGGAGGACCGGGTGAAGGAAGAAGACGCCGGCGAGGAGACCGCGACCGACGACGACGAGGCTCCGTTCCACTTCGGCGAGGAAGAAGAAGTCTGGGAGGAGGAGGAACCCGAGGGCGTCGACGACGACGAAGAGGACCTGGACGACGACTGGGACGACTACGAGGATGACGACCTCGAGGACTGGGACGACCTCGACGACGACGATGATGGTGAGTTCTCTCTCGACGAGTTCGGAGCGGATGACGACGACCTCTGACGGGCCGTTCTGACCGGATCGCGGCCCGCGGGGAGTCGGGTTCGCGGAGTCGGCTGCGGCCGGACTGCGCGGCCCGGTTGCCGGGTGGCCGCCGGGGAAGACCGAGGCCGGGCGCCGGCGCATCCTCTGTCGATTCTGGACTGCTCCTGTTGCGCAGTCCCGCGTCCGCGGGCCTGGTCCCGGAGCTTCGTCCGCCTTGCCACAGGCCCTTCCCGACATTCTCCCACGGGCTTCCGCCGGTTTCTGAACTCGTTGTCTGGACAAAGCTTAAGTCCACCCGCGCTAGGTGAATTTCCTTGACCTTTCGGCCTCCTGCGGGGAAGATCAGGCTTTACACCCATTTGCGCGCTCAATTCGCGAAGAAGTGGGCCTGTCCCACTTTTTTGCTGTTTTGGCGCCTGGCGTCCCCGGGCGGACCGGGGGGGACGGAAGGATGAACGGAGAGCTGCTCAGGCTCATCGACGCCATCCACCGGGACAAGGACATCGACAAGGAGGTCCTGTTCGACGCGCTCGAACAGGCCCTGCTGAGCGCTGCCCGGAGGAAGTACCCGGCCGTGGAGAATGTCCGCGTACGCATCGACCGGGAATCCGGTGAGGTCCGCGCGTACGGAGGCGACGAGAAGATCCTTCCCATCGACCTCGGACGCATTGCCGCCCAGACCGCCAAGCAGGTCATCATCCAGAAAATCCGCGAGGCGGAGTCGGACGTCCTCTTCGGGGAGTACGCCCGGTACCGCGGGCAACTGATGAACGGTCAGGTCCAGCGGCTGGAACCGGGCGGCACCATCGTCGTGAACCTCGGCAAGATCGAGGCGTATCTCCCCCGTCACGAACAAGTCCGCGGGGAGAACTACCGCGTCGGCGATCGCATCCGCGCTTACGTGGTCGAGGTGCGGAAGGCGCCCCAGAAGGTCAAGATCATCCTGTCCCGATCGCACCCGGATCTCATCGCCCGCCTCTTCGAGCTCGAGGTGCCCGAGGTCGCCGAAGGCCTGATCGAACTGAAGAAGCTGGTGCGGGAAGCCGGCTACAAGACGAAGGTCGCCGTGGAATCCACCGACGCCAAGGTCGACGCCATCGGCGCCTGCGTCGGCGTTCGCGGCACCCGGATCCGGAACATCATCGAGGAGATCGGCGGCGAGAAGATCGACATCATCCGCTGGAACGACTCCATCGAGGTCCTGCTGATGAACTCGCTGAAGCCGGCCCAGGTCGACTCGATCACTCTGTTCCCCGACCGGAACCGCGCGCTGGTCATCGTCGCCGAGGACCAACTCTCCCTCGCCATCGGCCGCAAGGGCCAGAACGTCCGTCTCGCCAGCAAGCTCGTGGGCTGGGATATCGACATCATGACCGAGGACGAGGCCCGCCAGCAGGGCGTCTCGTTCGCCGAGGTCGAGGGTCAACCGGTGGAGTACATCGACGAGGAGCAGGCTTCAGACCCGACCGCCGGGCCTTCCCCCCTCAGGTCACCGCGGCGGAGAGAGGGAGGCGCCGAGACGGCCGGCGAGACCAGGACGGAGGGTGCTCCGTCGCCCGCGGCGCAGGACGGACCTGCTCCCACCCCCGCCCCGGAACCCCCCGACGCTCCGGCGCCCGCCGGCGGGGTCGAAGAATGTCACTCCGGTGAAGCCGGAGCGACCGGTGATACGGAAGGCCAGAGCCTATGAGGGTTTACCAGATCGCGGAGGAGGTCCGGTTCAGCAACCGGGTTCTCGTCCAGCTTCTCCAGGACCGCGGCGTGGACGTCTCGAGCCACATGGCCCCCCTCTCGGAGAGCGAGGAGGCCCTGCTCCGCGACCTCATCGGGGAACTGCGCAAGGACCAGCCGCGCGAAGAGCGCGCCCCCGCGATCACGGTCGTCGCCGACCCGCTCCCCGTCGTGGAGCGCGCTCCGGCCCCCACCTTCGTGGAACCCCCCGCGCCGCCCGCCGCTCCCGAACTGCCGCCCGCTCCGATCCCGGCGAAGATCGATGAGACTCCGGCACCTCCCGCGGCCGCGACTCCGGCCGAGGGCACCCCCAAGGCCGAGAAACCACCCGAGGCCGCCGAGGCCGCTCCTCTCAAGCCCGCCGGCCGCCGGGTGAAGAAGCTGCAGGAACGCGAGGTGATCGAGCAGAGCCTGGCCGAGATGACCGACGAGCACGGCGCCGTTCCGAAGGAAAAGGAGCCGGTGCCCGCCGCGCCCCCCCCGGAGAAGTCGAAGACCTTCCGCTTCGACAAGCGCGCCCAGACCGGTCGGACCGCGGCCCGCCGCGCCGTGAAGCTCCCGCCCGTGCCGGTCGCACCGTCCGGTCCGGTCGAGATCACTCTCCCGGTCTCCGTCAAGGACCTCTCTTCCGCCCTGGGCGTCAAGGTCCCCGACATCCTGCGGGTGCTCCTGCAGAACGGCGTCAAGGCCAACATCAACGCCCGCCTGGACCAGGACACGGTCGATGTCATCGCGCTGGAGTTCGGTCGCGAGGTGAAGGTCCGCACCGAAGTCGCGGCGGAGGAGGCATTCCTCACCAACATCGCCGAGGACCTGGACCGGCCGGAAGACCTGAAGCCGCGCGCCCCCGTGGTAGCCATGCTCGGCCACGTGGACCACGGCAAGACCTCGCTGCTCGACTGGATCCGGAAGTCGGATGTCGCCGCCCACGAGTACGGCGGCATCACCCAGCACGTTTCCGCCTACCGGATCACCCAGGACAAGCGCGACATCGTGTTCATCGATCTTCCCGGTCACGAGGCATTCACCGAGATGAGGGCGCGGGGCGCGGCGGTGACGGATCTCGTCATCCTCGTGGTGGCCGCGGACGAAGGCGTGATGCCGCAGACCCAGGAGTGCATCAACCACGCCAAGGCCGCGGAGGTCCCCGTCATCGTCGCCCTGAACAAGTGCGACAAACGCGAGGCCCAGCCCCAGCGCGTCAAGCAGTCCCTTTCCTCCTACGGCCTCATCGCCGAAGAGTGGGGTGGCGACACCCTCATGGTGGAGACGTCCGCCACCACCGGCACCGGCATGAAGGAACTGCTCGACGCCATCCTCCTCCAGGCAGAGGTGCTGGAGTTCCGGGCCAATCCCCACAAGAAGGCCGTGGGAACCGTTCTGGAGGCCGAGAAGTCCGAGGGTCGCGGGATCCTCGCCACGGTTCTCGTGCAGGAGGGGACCCTGCAGCCCGGCGACGCGGTTCTCGCCGGCACGGGCTTCGGCCGCGTCCGAGACATCCGCGATGATCGCGGCCGATCGGTTCGCGCTGCGGGTCCGTCCACGCCTGTGGAGATCACCGGCCTTTCGGAAGTCCCCGAGGCCGGGGACCGCTTCTACGTCGTGGAGAATCTCGCCCGGGCCAGGGAGATCGCCGAGGAGCGGGCCCGCAGGCTGCGCGAGCGTTCCCTCGCGGAGAAGCAGCCCCTCTCTCTCGCGGACCTGTTCAAGAAGGTCGGCGAGGGCAGGGCGAAGGAGGTCCCGATCATCGTCAAGGGCGATGCCAAGGGCTCCGTGGAGGCCATCACCAAGAAGCTCGCCGGCCTGGCCACCTCCGAGGTCGAGATCAAGGTCCTGCACGGCGCGGTGGGGAGCGTGAACGAGTCCGACGTGCAGCTCGCCAGCGCCTCGCAGGCCATCATCCTCGGCTTCTCCGTGATCGCGGAGGAACGCGCCCGGGCTCTCGCCCACGAGCGCGGTGTGGACATCCGCTTCTACCAGATCATCTACGAACTCATCGACGACGTGAAGCTCGCGATGGAGAAGCAGTTGGCCCCGGCCGAACGCGAGAGCGTCCTCGGCCACGCCGAGGTGCGCCAGATCTTCCGTACCACGCGGCTCGGCAGCATCGCCGGTTCCTTCGTGACGGACGGAGTCATCCGACGCAACGCGCGGGCCCGCCTCGTGAGGAACGGCAAGGTCATCTACGACCGCGGCGTCCTCGAGAGCCTGCGCCGGTTCAAGGACGACGTGAAAGAGGTCCGCGAGGGCTTCGAGTGCGGCCTCAAGCTCTCCGGGTACGAGGACCTGAAGGAGGGCGACGTCGTCGAGGTCTATGAAGTCCTGGAGTTCGCCCGCAAGCTCGAGGACTCGGCCCGGCGGGAGTGATCGCATGACGGTGGGCGTCCTCAGGGTCAGCCTGCTCCTCAGGGAGAGTCACTCCCTGAAGGACAAGCGGCGCGTGGTCCGCAGCATCAAGGACCGCGTCCGGGCCCGGCTCAACGTGGCGATCTCCGAGGTCGCCTCGCAAGACTTCCACCAGCGCGCGGACCTCGCCGCCGTAACCGTTTCCGAGGCCCGGGACCAGGTCGACTCGTCGCTCCAGGCCGTTCTCCGCATCATCGACGCGGCCCACGAAGCCGAGCGGTTCGAAACCCGGATGGAGTACTTCTGATGCGCGACATCCGGCACGAGAAGCTGTCGAGTCTGGTCCATCGCCGGGCCAGCGAGGTCATCCTCTACGAACTGAAAGACCCTCGACTCGGCTTCGTCACGGTCACGAGGGTGAAGCTCTCCAAGGACCTGCGCCACGCCACGGTCTACTGGTCCGTGGTCGGCCCCGACTCCGACCGCACCAAGACCGCCCACGCACTCGACCACGCCCGCGGCTTCGTGCAGAGCGAGGTCGCCGCGGCGCTCCAGACGCGCGTGACCCCGGCCCTCGATTTCGAGTACGACGAGTCCGTCGAGGGCTCCGTTCGGGTCTCCCGGATTCTCGATGAACTCCGGCGCCGCCGGGGCGAGGACACCACCCTCCTTCCGGACGGGGAAGAGGAGTGAAGGAGGCCCCCGCCCCCCTCCTCCTGACCCCGACACGGAGTTTTTCCGGGAATCCCTGGGACGGTATCGCGCAGCCCGGGTCTCCTTCCGCGACGGACACGCATCGACGATGAGCCTCGGCCCTGCCGAGAAGCTCGACTTCGATCGCCTGTACGAGCGTTACGGAGGCCTGGTGTATTCGACCGTGGCAACCATCCTTGCCGATCATCAGCGCGCGGAGGACGCATTCCAGGAGGTGTTCCTCCGCGTCGCCCGGGCCACGGAGCGCGGGATCGTCCCCGAGTTCCCCGAGAGCTGGCTCCTCACTATCTCGCGCCGGGAAGCGTGGCGTCTCCTGCCCCGGCGCCGCCCCGCTCCGATCGAAGATGATCCTCCCGCACCCGCCACCCCGGATCCCGTCGTCAGGAGCGAGGAGGACCGCCTGGTCCGCGCCGCACTGCGCTCCATGGAACCGGCGGAACGACGGATCCTCTTGCTCGCCTATCTCGCGGATCTCGACCGCGTGGAAATCTGCCGGCGACTCGGCCTGACGCGCAGCACCTTCTTCCGTCGCCTCGACGAGGCCCGGAATACGCTCCGGAAGCTGCTCCCCGGGCCTCTCGCCGGCCATCGGATAGACAAAGGACGGCATGACCTGCCTTGACGAGGGCCGCTGGATCGACCTGGCCGCCGGGCGCCTGCGATTTCGGGCCCGCCGGCGGGCGATCCGCCACCTCGAAGCCTGCACGGAGTGTCGGAGACGATACGCCGAGGCGCGCGCCTTCGTCGCGGAAGGCCTGCCCGGCCTGGCCGCCGCCGAGGGGCTGCGACCACGCGATCCCTCCGCCCTTCGCGCCCGGGTCTTCGCGGCGGTGGAGCGCGACCGCGGTGCCCGCCGACCCCATCGGGCGACGCGTGTCGCGGTGCTGCTGGCGCCCCTCGCCGCGGCCCTGCTCGTCGCCGCCGTCCTCGGATACCGGTTCCTTGGAGAACGCGGGTGGAAGCCGCGCCTCGAAGAACTCGACGGCGCGATTCTTGTCGCCTCCGGAGGGGAGGACCTCTCTCGACTCGAGAATCGTCAGGCGGAACTCCGCCCCGGCGATCTGGTCCTCGCCCTCCCGGGGGCACAAGGCCGTCTGCACCTGCGGGATCAACGCTCCCTGGACATCATCGGCCCCGCGGTACTTGTCGTGGACTTCGCGCGGGTCCATCTCCTCCGTGGCATCGCCCTGGCCCGCGCCCCGGCGGGAGTCCCCCTTCTCGCCTCGGCCGGAGAATACGATCTCCGCATCCTCGGAAGCGCCGAGATCGACGCCTTCGCTCCGGATCCCCTCCCGGTCCTCCAGGCAGCACGCCGCCTCGCGGCCGACATCCAAAGGGATGCCCGGCCCGGCCGCGCCGTCGCCGCCGCCGCTCCGCCGAACGGGCTCTCGGAACTCCGCGTACACTCCCTGCACGGAGAGGTAGCGTTCGGCGCCGGCCTCCCGGTGGTAGACGGAGGGCTCGTGCTCACCGTCAGCTCGGGGGGGCCCTGGCCCACGCCCCTGCGCGGCGGCCGTGAACCCTTTTTCCGAAGCGGCGACCTGACCCCGCGCGAACTGGATGCGGTGAAACTGCTTCTCCTCCGCTCCCCCGACCCGCTCCGCTCGCTCGCTCTCTGCGCGACCGACGCGGCTCTCGAGTCCTGGCGCCGGGCGCTCGCGGTTCGCCTTACGGGAGAACTCGGCGACCCCCGGGCCCGGCCATGGCTTACCGACCTGTTCAAAGACCCGGGCGTCCCCGTCGTGGTCCGGGCCGCCACGATCACCTGCCTCGCCCTGCTCGACGATACGAGCCTCCTCGCGGCGGCCCTCCGCGATGCCGAACCGGCCGTGGCCGAGGCCGCCGCGACCATCGCCGCGCGACTCCCCGGGCAGACCGGACAGCTTGCCGCGATTTCCGCGGATGACTCGATCCCGCCTCTGGCGCGCGCCATCGCTGCCTGGGCGCTGGAGAGGTCTTCGGAGAAGGTCGCCGCCGATCTCCTCCTCTCGATCGCCTAGGCCGCCAGAGACGGCCCGGCCATGCGGGTGGCGATGGAGTTGCTCTCCTCCCGAGAGGACCCGGCCAGCACCGCGACCCTCCTCGCGGCAGCCCGCGCCGGGCCGCCCGCCCTCCGGGCCGCGGCCCTCGGTCACGTCGCCCGCCGGGACGAACCGGAGGTCGCGCCTATCGTCCTCGCCGCCTTCGCGCAACATGAGCCGGAAGAAGTGCGCGAGGCTGCCCTTCTGGCACTGCCCTGGTCGGCGACACCGGAGGTGCTCCTCTCCGCCGCCGCCGAGGCGCTCGAGGCCCCTTCCCCGCGCCTTCGCTCTGCCGCGGTGAGGGCGCTCACCCGCCGTCTCTCTCCCCCCGCTCCATTCAGGGAGCAGCGTGCGGGCCTGCTGCTGTCCCTCTTCGGTCGCCCGGACGTTCCGGCCGCGGACCTCGTCCGCGTGCTGTCCTGCGTCGATCCGGGCGAGGATCGGTTGCGCGATCTCTTCCTCTCGGCGTCGGCCCCCGCAGTCCGTGGCGAGGCGCTCCGCCACCTCGCGTCCCGGTACCCGGCGTCCATTGACTTCGATCAGATCCTCTCCGCCGCCGAGGATCCGGCAAATCCGATCCGGTCCGCCGCGTATGCCGCCCTCGGACATGTCTGGCCCGGCCCCACGGCCCGCCGACTCCTCGGCCCTGACGCGGTGTTCCCCCCCGATCAGGAGTGCCTCCCGGCTCTCGACGCGATCCTGGCGTCCGGTCGCGAGCACGAGTGCCCCGTAGTCCTCCTCGTCTCGGGTCTCCTGAGGATCGGCGCGAACGCGCCATCGCCGCTCTTCCGGCGCCGGGCACTCGAACTCCTCGCTCAACTCGGCCCGTTGGATCCGGCCGGGGTGGCCGCAGCAGCGATCCACATCCTGGCTTCTCCTGAGTCATCGCCACTCGTCAGGTCCGCAGCCATTGCAGTTTTTCTCTCCGTGCCGGTCCTCGATCAGGCCGCCCGCGGAGCGTTGGGCCGCGCCCTCTCGGACCCCGACGACATTGTGGCAGACCGTGCGGCGGAGGTTCTGCTTCGGCGACCGACCTCCCCAATCGACCGCAGTCTGCCGCAAGCCGTGGCCCGCGCCCGACACGCCCCGGACCCCGCCCTGCGAGCCGACGCCGTTCTCCGAAGTGTCCTGCTCGCGGACTCCGCTTCCCTCCTCCGCGAGGCGACGCGCGACCCGCACCCGGTCGTCCGTTTCGCTGCTCTGGCCTCCGATGACACCTCCTTGCCCGGAACACTGCTGACCGCGCTCGAGGTGTGCCTTCGGGAGGTTCCTGCCCTCGGTGCACCCCCGGCCGCCGCGAACTGGCTCGATGGCGCCAGCTCCGTATCTCCCCTTCCGGCTCCCGGGGCCCTTGCCGAGGAGTTCGTGGAGAGGCTCTACGCCTTGCGCGCCGGCCCCGAGCAGGACTTCCGCCACGAGGAGTCCGCGCGTCTCCGCGAGAACCGCGAGCGCGCCGTAGCCGGCGCACTCCGGATCCTGGATGATCCGCGAGAGGGCAACGGAGCGGACGCCCTTCGAGACCTCTCCTGGGCTGGAGGGAGGTCTGTCCTCGATTACGTCCAAGCAGCCTGTGCCGCCCCTGACGAAGCCACCCGCGCAGAGGCTCTGAAGGCCCTGCGCCGGATCCTCGGCGGCCGACTGACCCCGGTCTTTGCGCACACCGCCTTCGAGGAGCTCCAGGACTGGTGGACAGACCGTGCCTTCTCGGCCCCCGTCCCGCTCTTTGACCTGCCTTCGAAGCACGACCGCTGACGGCGGTTGGCCCGCCGCTGCAGGTACGGCGTCGTCTCCGTAGTTCGGAGAAGGTCCGATCGACACCCTGATGGAGGTCACCCATGACGTGTCCGTCCCGTCTCTCGCTCATCCTCTGCAGCATCATCGTCTTCGCCGGGCTCTTCCTTCTCGCCGTCGCCGACTTGCCGGCCATCCGCCCACCGGACGTCTCGCCGAAGTCCGGACAGGTCATCGTCAGGTCCCCCGGAGTCATCCAGGGCACCGCCAGTTCCGTCGCAGTGGCCGCCCCTCCGTCATCCCCGAGAGCGGGAACTTCGACGCCGGCGCGCTTCAGTTGCTCGAGCCGCTTGGCGGCCTGTTCGATCAGTCCCACGATGCCTGTCCTTTTGCACTCATCGATTCAGCGTCCAGCCCAGCCAGGCCGTCCACGCGCCGTAGAAAACGATCAGTCCGGCCACTGCGGAGCCCCAGGCTGCGTGGTAGACGCGGCGCCGACGCAGCGCCGACCCACTGACCAGCATCGTGACGCTTCCCAGCACCGGCCGGTTCGCGATCTCGCGCAGCGACCGCGTGTCGGCCACCGTCGGGAAGACCTGTGCCACCGCGAACGCCGCCAGCAGGCCCGCGCCGACGGCCAGGCCCAGCACCAGCGGCACCAGCGCCATCCGGTCGGGGAACACGGGCTTGGTCGAAGCGCGAGGCGGATCGACCAGCCGGAACTCGGCGCCGGCGCCGGCCACCTCGACCTCCTGGCCGATGGCGGCCTGCTCGCGCCGCGAGATCAGCTGTTCGTAATTGCGCTTCAGGATGGTGTAGTCGCGGTCCATCTGCTTCAACTCGGTCTCGAGTTCAGGCACCCTCACTGCCGCAGACTTCAACCGATCCATGCGTGACTTGATCTCGGCCGCACGACTGCGCAGCGCCGCGACATTTGCCTCGGCCTCGCTGATGGCGATCATTATCTGCTGGAACACCGGATTGGTTGGGGCGCTCGAGGCCGCGTCCTGCTTGAGCGATTTCTCGTGCTCGGCGACCGCCTGCTTGCGCTCGTCCTCGAGCTGCGTGATCAGGCGCCGGATGCTGATGATGTCCGGATGCTGCTCCGTATAG
>JALOQY010000013.1 GCA_025459285.1 Planctomycetota bacterium
CTTCGACCGGCTCCGCAAGGTCGAGTCCTCCTCGCTCCTTGCGCTGCTCGCGCCTCGTCCCGGCGCGGCTCGCGGGGGATGATTGCTCACGCTCTCAGACGGTCGATTGTCCACGGGGGAAGGTCGAGCCGGCCCAGCGCGGCATGCAGGGTAGCGCGCGCCAGCCAGGCCGTGGCCACGGCATCTCCGGGGCCGACCCGGGTGCCGCTTTCCCATGGAGGGGGCGAGTCGCCGCGGCGGGTGATATGGTCCAGGGCCTCCTGCGCACTCCTGCGGAACAGGGGCGAGGCGGTCAGGCGCCAGGCCTCGACCATCGCCGCCGTGGCGATGGCATGCGCGAGCGGGAAGACGGTAGCCTCGGGCGGGCCGAAGCAGCCACCGGGATTCTGCACGCCCTTCAAGTACCGGAGGCCGCGCTGCACCACCGACCGGTGCTCGCCGTGCTTCGGCATCTCTCCCTGCGCGAGGAACGCGAGGATCGCGAGGCCGGTGGCGGGGAGGTCCGCCGGACCCTCGGGGTCGCCGTCGCGCGCGAAGCCCCCGTCGGGCCGCTGGTGCACCGAAAGCCAGTCGAGCGCGGTCGGCGGCCCGCGGGGACGGCGGCCTCTGGCGGTCGGGTGCTCGCACCGGGTCGCGGTGTCCTCTACCAGGCCCGGGAACCACGGATCTTCCTGCCTGTGCTCAGCGGCGGTCGCACTTCCGCTCGCCATCGCGAGTGCTCCGAGGACCAGAATGCCCGTCGGCGACCGGAAGAGGTTCGCACCCACTTTCCTCTGAACGGACCATCTCCCATCTGGTTCACCCCGAACTGCCCCGACCGCGAACCGGAGGGCTGCCGGCATGCGGTCGGGTGTGCGGCTTGGCTGGCGCAGGAGCGGGTCGTCGCCGGCTGAGGGTCGATCGTGCGTTTCCTGGCCGACATGGGTCTCCCGATGTCGGTGGTCCGAGGTGCATCTCCTGCCCGGCGGCCCGAACCCGCCCGACACGAGTCAGGCCGGTCTCGCCGCCCGGTGCGGCGCGGGTGCCCCCTGCCGCACCGGGGCAGAAAAGTGAAAAGGTACGTACGTCCCCTAACGGATCGAAAAGTGAAAAGGTACTTACGTCCCCTAACGGATCTCGAAGGGGATGGCGGGGAGGGTGCCGAGGTAGGCGCGGTCGGACTGGGCGGCCTTCTTCGCGCCGGCGCGGGGGGGGGCGGCGGCGTAGGCCTCCACGATCAGGTTGCCGGCGGTGCCGGGCTTCGCATCCGGGGCGGCGGCGAGGACGAGGACGACGCCGCCCTGCCGGATCCCCACGTCCCGGATCGAGATCCCCGGCGGGGGCTCGAAGAGCTCGAGGGCCACGCCGGCCAGCGAGCGGAGATCGTTGCCGCGGACCGCGACCGTGGCGATCCCGCCCGGCGCGAGCCGCACCGGGCCCGCGGATTCCAGTGCCGGGAGCGGGCCGCCCCGCCGCTGGCCCATCACCAGCGCCACGAACTCCCGGGTCGGGACGAGGTGCCGGTAGCCGAATGCCTGCATCTGGTCCTCGGCGGGGGAGACGGGCCGCCGCGCGACCTCGCCGGCGATCTCCGCGCGGGCCTCGAACCGCAGGGAGACCGGCCCCCGGGGCGGGTCGGCGGGCGCCATCAGGGTCAGGCGCACGCGGTCCACCCCCGCCGGGATCCGCCCGCCCGACAGGGCGAAGCCCTCGTGCCCTCCGGCGACGGTGAGGTCGATGGCCCCCGCGAAGCCGTCCCGCCGGACCGCCGTGGCGGTGAGCGTCGCGATCCCACCGGCCATGACGTTCACCGCCGACGGGTCGAGGATCACCGCGAAGTCCGGACGCGGGGGCGAGATCCGCAGGCGGTAGGCGTACTCCGGACCGCCGTGGGCCTGGGCGTCGGCGAGCTGCACGCAGTAGGTCCCGTCCGCGGGGAGCCGGAACCGGAGGAGCGAGTCCGCGTGATGGGTGACGAGGCCGGCCGCCCTGTCCTCGCAGTCGTCGTTGAAGGCGAGGATCCGGCCTCCGCCATCGGTGATGCGGACGAGAGAGTCGAGAGGGGAACCGAGCCGGCGGGCGTGGACCTCGGCCACCACCTCGTCGCCCGCCATCCCCCGGAAGGAGAAGTAGTCGAGGTCACCCTCCGCGGCGATGCGGCCGTTCACGACGACCGGCGGCGACAGGGGCTGCGCCGTGCCGAAGGCGTCGTTCGGCTCGGCCTCGAAGGTCTCCGGCAGATCGCCCACGGCGTACGTCACGCGGTTCGTGACGCCGGAGGCGGTCAGCCAGATGGCCTCCCGGATCGGACCGCCCTCGGGACGCGTATCGAGGGACAGCTCGCCGCGCGGGAGGTTGAGCCCGTCGAGGGCCGCCACCGCCTCCTCGCCGGCCCGGCCCCCGAGCGGGTAGATCCGCGTCACGAACGGCACTTCGCCCACGGTGATGCGGTAGACGAAGTCCTCGCGGCCGCGGTAGATCGAATCGCGCACGACCAGTTCGTACTCGCCGTCCTCCGGCACCGTGCAGAAGAGCACCGGGTCGGGGTCGAACCGCCAGTCGTCCCCGTAGCCGATCTCCCGCCCCTTCGCGTCGCGCAGCGCGATCACCGCCTGGAACCAGCCCGGCACCGCGTCCGCGATGTAGGGGACGAGCTTGCGCGCCTCCGCCGCGACGACGAGAGACTGGCCCCGCTTCGCCCGGAATCGGAAGCGGTCGACGTCCTTCCAGGTGATCTGACCGTTCAGCACGACGGGAACCGGGTTCGAGGGCAGCCGGGAGGACTCGAAGTCGTTCGGCTCGTCCTCCACGTACTCCGGCGCAAAGCCCACCACGAACCGCAGGGGATTCGTCACGCCACCGCGCGTGACGATGCGGATCTCGCGGTCGCCGGGCGTGGCGTCCGGGGCGACCGTGACCTCGATCTCCACGCGCTCGGAGACCGGACCGCGCCGGTTGGCCCGCTGCACCGGGTCGAAGAACTCCTCGGTCACCTTCTTCAGCTCGCGCAGGTTCAACTGGTCGATCTTCTTCAGGAGCGGGTGGTCCGGCAGTTCGACCGGCGGTTCCGCGGGCTCCTCCGGGGCCGCGGCCCCTTCCTTGCCCTTGCCCCTGCCCTTCCCCTTCTCCTTCGCCGCCCCGCGTCCGGGGGCGCCCGGGCGATCCTCGCGGCGGCCGGCGGCGGGGCCGGACGTCCGCCCGGAGACGATCCGCTCGGCGGCTTGCCGGAGCATCTGGCCGATGGCCCGGGCCTGCTCGGGTTCGAGCTGCGGCATGGGCGGGATGTGACGGACGACCCGCGCGGCGATCCCCTCTCCGGAGACGTGGACCGACACCGGCCCGCGCAGGTTCTGCCCGCCGGCCTGCACGAGGAGGGTCGTGCCCCGCTGGCCTCCCGCCGGGAAGAGATAGCCGATCCACGGGTCGCGGCTGGCCGGGGCGCCGTGGGCCGCGCCGAGGGACGACGCGAGGAGCGCGACGGCGAAGAGACGCACGATGGCTCTCATCTCAGACGATCTCCGTGAGCCGCTCGAATTCCTTCGTCCCGTCCTTCGCCGGCGGCAGGACCGGCACGTCGAGCCCCGAGGGGTTCGGCATCCTCGCGAGCGGATCGATCCCCAGGAGCCCGTAGATGGTCCCGATGAGATCGCGGGGGTGGACCGCCCGGTCCGCGGGCTCCTCGCCCTTCGCGTCGGAGGAGCCGACCACCTGCCCCCCCTTGAACCCGCCGCCCGCCACGAACGCGCAGAAGCAGGGGCCGAAGTGGTTGCGCCCGCCGTTCCACGGCTCCTCCCACTGCACCTTCGGCGTGCGCCCGAATTCCCCCGACCACCAGACGATCGTGGTCTCGAGGAGTCCGCGCTCCGACAGGTCCCCGAGCAGGGCGGCGAGCCCCTTGTCCATCTCCGGGAGCTTCTGGTTCATCGTCTCGAAGTGGCGCTTGTGGGTGTCCCAGCCCTCGTAGTTGAGGGAGATGAAGGGCACGCCGAGCTCCACGAGTCGCCGGGCCGCGAGGCAGGCCTGCCCGAACCGGTTGCGGCCGTAGCGCTCGCGCACCTCGTCCGGCTCCTGGTTGAGGTCGAAGACCTTGCCGGCGTCGCCGAGGATCATCTCGTAGGCCTTCTCCTCGCAGCGGTCGAGGGCCGCGAAGCGCGGGTCCGCGGGCATCGCGCGGCCCAGCGTGTCGAGGGAGTGGAGCAGCTCGCGCCGCGCCTTCTGCCTCTCGTCGGTGATCCCCTCGGCGACGATCCCCTCCACCGCGAACCGCCGCTGGTTCGGGTCGCCGCCGGTGACGAAGGGCTTGTGCTTGAGCCCGAGGAAGCCGACCTCCGAGAACCGGCCGAGTGGCCGCGTGAGCACGACGTAGGGCGGAATCTCGGCCTTGTATCCGTGGTCGTACCCCTTGAAGGCGGAGACCACCGCGCCGACGCTGGGGTAGACGAGCCGGTCGTCACCGGGCGTGTGTCCGGTCTGGACGATGTAGGCCGCCGTCTCGTGACCGTTCACCCCGTGGGTCATGCTGCGGAGGATCGAGTACTTGTCGGCCTGCGCGGCGAGGAGCGGGAGGAGCTGGCCGATCCGGATCCCGCTGACGTTGGTCTCGATCGGCTTGTTGAGCGGGCCGGTGTAGTCGGAACCGGCCTCCGGCTTGGGGTCGAACGTATCGACGTGGCACGGTCCGCCCCACATCCAGATCTGGATCACCGACTTCGCCTTCGGAGCCGGCTTCGCCGCTGCCGGGGGCTCCCCGGCGGCCAGCACCTTCGGGCCGGCGTGGCCGGCGAGGGCGAGCCCCGCTCCGGCCGCGGCGAACCACTTCAGCGCCTCGCGCCGGGTGAGGCAAGGGAGGTCGTTCTTGCTCATGGCCATCGCTCCTCAGTGCCGGAAGAGGAACTCCTTCGTGTTCACCAGGGCCCAGACGAGGTCGGAGAGGACCTGGCCCGGGCTGAGCCCCGGTGTCCGGGCGTACTTCTCGACGACCGCGATCTCCTCGGTGGTCGGCTCGCGGGAGAGCACGAGGAGGTAGAGCTGCCGCACGAACTCCCGGGGGTTCGATCGGGCGGCGAGGCCGAGCCGCCGCAGGTTCACGCTCCGGTCGATGCGTCCCTGCACGTCGGTCGAGTTCAGGAGGAACCGCCGCTGGGCCTCGGTGGGCTTGAGGGACCGCTCCGACTCGAGGCCGGTGTCGCGCCCGGGCCGGCCGAACAGCTCGAGGAAGGAGCTGGTGATGCTGCCGTCGGACAGCACGATGGACCGCTCCTCCTCGGGGATGTAGGTGAACGGCTCGGGGATGGGGCTCGAGTACGTCTCGCCGGAACCCGTGATCTTGCACAGCGCGTCGATCAGGACCTCGGCGTCGAGCTGGCGGACGATGTAATGGGCGAAGAGCGTCTCGGACTCCGGCCGGCGGTCCCGCGGGACCGGGGACTGCTGGTACGTGGCGGAGTTGAGGATCAGGCGGAAGAGTGCCTTCAGGTCGTAGCGCGCCGCGACGAACTCCTTCTCGAGGTTCCCGAGGAGTTCCGGGATCGACGGCGGGTTGTCGGGCCGGATGTCGTCCGGCTCGTGGATGACGCCGCGGCCGAGGAGCCACGCCCACACGCGGTTCACGATGTTCCTCGCGAACCACGGGTTCCCGGGGGCCAGGAGCCAGTCGGCGAAGACCGCGCGCGGGTCCTCGTCGGGGGCGATCCGCGCCACCTGCCCGTCGGGGAAGGTGGCGGTGAGGAACTCCGTCGCCGCGGGGTTCGCGAAGACGATCTCCTCCTTCCACTCCAGCGTCCTCTTGAAGGCCACCCGCGAGAAGAAGGGTGCGAAGCCGTTTCGCATCTCCGCGGGCCAGGTCTCGACGCGGCTTCCCATGAAGGTGAGCGCGACGGCCTGGGCGAGACCCTGCGGGTCGCGGCTCTGGACGCCCCGCCAGAAGTTCACGGGAGGCTCCCGGAAGTTGCTGCCGCTCCTCGTGAGGAGGTCCCGGGCCACCCGGTCGAGAGGCCGGTTCTCGCGGAGGAAGTCGCGGATCCACCGGTGGTAGGCCTGCACGGCATTCGGCCACAGGTTGATGGGGAACTCCGCCTTCACCCGGAGGATGTCGCACCACTTGAGGGACTGGTAGTCGGCGTACTCCGGCCGTTCGAGCAGGGCGTCGATCAGGGCCTCGCGCTTCGAGGACCTCCGGTCGGCGAGGAAGGCGGTCACTTCCGCGGGGTCGGGCAGCGTCCCGATCACGTCGAGGAAGACCCGGCGGACGAAGACCTGGTCGGAGCAGGGCGGCGCCGGTTCGATCCCGCGCCGGCGGCAGGCCGCGCGGACCGGGGAATCGATCGGGTGGGTCGCCACGCCGGCCGCCGGCCCCTCGAAGGGGTTGCCGGCCCGGGGCTGGGCGCCCATGGTCCCGAGCGGGAGGAGGACGGCCAGGACGGCGAAGGTCCATCGCTTCATGCCGGGCCCTCGTTCAGGGGGGAGTCCGGGGTCGCCGGACATTCTACCGGATCCTCGGTGGCGCGGGTCAGCAGCGCCCCCTCGATTTCCACGAGCAACTCCCGGCGGCAGACGTCGGCGCGGACGAAGAGCGCGGGGACCGGACCGAAGGCTCGCTCGCACTCCTTCCGGACCGCGGGGATGTCGGCAGCATGCTTCACGTAGGCGCGGAGATAGCCGGGCGGACGGTCGCCGAGGATGGCGCGGATATTGTCGAGGGAGATCCGCGTCTGCGTCGCGACATCACTGCCGCCCACGCTCCTCTCGCCGAGGATCGCCGCCGTCCCCGAGACGAAGACCGTCGTCTCTCCGCCTCGCGCGACGAGCTTCCCGCGCTCGAACTTCGGGGGTGTCTTCCCCTCGCAGACGCCGAGGGGGGCGCCGACGAGCACGCCCTCGGAGTAGCGGTGGGCGTCCACCTGGCGCGGGTTCGAGAGCGCCTCGATCCGGACGTCGGCCGGCGCCTTCGAGGCGATGAATTCGATGAGGACCCCACCGGCGGCCTGGCCGATGGCGGTGGACGCCGGGTAGCCATTCGGGAATGCCGCGCGGTCGAAGCGCGCCGATCGCACGTCGCTGAACGCCTGGTAGGCCTGGCAGCCCGGGCAGCCCTCGAGGTCGAGCAGCCGTTCCACGTAGTTCCACTGGCGCAGCACGTGGCCGTAATCCAGGCCCTCCGCGGCGAGGATCGCCTCCATGCGGGCGAATGCCCGCCGTGCGCGGGCGGCGGTGGTGGCGGGACCGGGCCCCGAGACGAGTCCCGCGGCATGGACCTGGCGGACGCCGGCGCCCGTGATCACCGTGTAGGGCACGGCTCCCGACGACCGCCGGTGGACCCGGAGGCCCGGGACGCCGAAGGGCAGGAGGGCCAACTCGAGGGCCACGCACCGGCCACCCTCCGGGGTCTGGGCGACCACGCTCACCGGCGGGAGGCTGTCTCCGAAGACGTTGCGGACGGCGGTGACGAGGATCCTCCGGGCGTGGCGCAGGGCGGCAGCGGACCTCGCATGGACGAAGAACGTGAGGGAGAGGACGTGACGCAGGTTCCGACCGGAAAGGACGAGGCCGGTCAGGAGTCCGGCGAGGCATTCGCGGCCGCGATGATCGACCGGACCGCCGGGGGCGGGAAGCACCGCCGTGAACTCCACCGGGATCATCCGTCAGCCTCCTCGCCGCGCGGGACACCGTCCTCGACCCGGCCGCCCGCCGCCGAAAGGTCTTCGAAGAACCTCGGCCAGGACTTCGCCACGTCCGTTGCCCCCTCGATGACGACCGGGCCTCGCGCGGCCACCGCCGCGGCGGCGAGCGCCATGGCCACCCGGTGGTCGCCGTGGGAATTCGCGGTGCCGCCGGCGACGGGGCCGCCGGTGATCGACAGGGCGTCCCGGCCGAGGGAGACGCGCGCGCCGAGGCCGCCGAGTTCCCGCGCAAGGGCGGCGGCCCGGTCGGATTCCTTGTGGCGAAGTCGGCCGGTGCCCGAGAAGACGCTCGTCCCCTCGGCGTGGCAGGCGAGAGCCGCGAGCGGCGGCAGGAGATCGGGGGCGTCGTGGACGTCGAACGCGAAGGCCCGGAGCGGGCCGCGACGGACCTCCGCGCCGTCCGGCGCGCGGACGACACGGGCGCCGGCCCCGGCGAGGACGTCGAGGACCAGGCGGTCGGCCTGCGCCGAGGCGGGATCGAGCCCGGTGACCCGCATCCGGCCCCCGACCGCGCCGAGGACGAAGGAGAACGCCGCTGCGCTCCAGTCGCCCTCCACGGTGTAGGCGTCGGCCCGGGGGCGCTGGCCGCCGGGGATGACGAAGCGCTCGAAGCCATCGTTCTCGATCCGGATCCCGGCTCGCCGGAGGATGTCGAGCGTCAGGTTCACGTAGGGCCGGCTCGCGAGGTCCCGGACGAGGAGGCGCGAGTCCGCGCGGGCGCAGGGGAGGGCCAGGAGGAGTCCGGTGAGGAGTTGGGAGCTGACCGCGCCGTCCACCGCAGTCTCCCCCCCGACGAGGGGACCGTGCACGGTCACCGGCGGGAAGCCGCCCAACGTCCGGCATCGCGCGCCGAGGGCCGTGAGCGGCTCCTCCACCGCGGCCACGGGGCGCCGGAGGAGCGAACCCCGCCCGGTGAGCATGATCTCCCCGAGGGCGAGGGCGGCGATGGGCGCGAACATCCGGAGGCAGAGCCCGGATTCACCGCAATCGAGGAGGCGCTGGCGGGGCGCGATGCCTCCGCGAATCCGCACCTCCTCCGGTGCGGCGGCGATCGTGGCTCCGAGGCCTTCGGCGACGCGGAGTCCCGCGGCGGCGTCGTCGCAGAACGTGGGGTTCCTGATGCGCGACTCCGCGTCGCCGGCGAGGAGCGCGACGGCGGTGAGGCGGAGCATCACGCTCTTCGAGGGCGGCGCGACGATGGTCCCGTCGATGGTGGAGGGGTGGATCGTCCGGGTCGAGGGGGGGCGCGTCATGCTCCGGCGCCCTCCGGGGATGCGAGCCAGGCGACGAGGGACAGCACGGCGCGGGCGATGGCCGCGAATTCCTCCGGCGTGACCTGCTGGCCGCGGTCGCTGGCGGCCAGCGCCGGGTCCGGGTGGACCTCGATCAGGAGGCCGTCGGCGCCCGCCGCGGCGGCGGCGAGGCTCATCGGCTTGACGAGGGCCGCCCGGCCCGTGGCGTGGGACGGATCGACGATGACCGGCAGCGGAGAGACGGCCATTGCCGCGGGGACGATGGCGAGGTCGAGGGTGTTCCGGGTGGCGGTCTCGAACGTGCGGATGCCGCGCTCACAGAGGATCACGTCCTCGTTGCCGCCGTCGAGGACATACTCGGCGGCGGAGAGCCACTCGGCCAGCGTCGCGCTCATGCCGCGCTTCAGGAGCACGGGCTTGCGGATCCGCCCGAGCTCCCGGAGCAGCGTGAAGTTCTGCATGTTCCGGGAACCGACCTGCAGGACGTCGGCGCAGGCGGCCACGGCCTCGATGTGGCGGGCGTCCATGACCTCGGTGACGATCGGCAGGCCGGTCTCGGCCTTCGCCGCCGCGAGGATCCGCAGCCCCTCCTCTCCGAGGCCCTGGAAATCCCGCGGAGACGCGCGGGGCTTGTAGGCGCCGCCGCGGAGCATGTGGGCGCCAGCTTCTTTCACGAGGCGGGCCGTGCGGATCGTCCGCTCCTCGGTCTCCACGGCACAGGGGCCGGCGATGAGGACGAAGTCCCTTCCCACGGCGCGCCCGCCGACGGTCACCGTTCGCCGGGCCGGTCGCGCCGGCGCACCACATTCCGGATCACTCATCGCTCGCACCGCTTCGCGCGCGGTCTCCCAGGGTATCGGCCGCGGAGAGCATGGGGGTCAAACCCTCCGGGGACGAGGAAGTTTCGTCCGCCGACCGGAACATCCTACCCCATGGCGCGCCCCGCGGTTTCACGCCGGCCGCGCGTCCGGCGCGGACGGAGGTGCGAAGCGGATCTCGAGTGCATCCGCTGGTCGTGACTTCCCCTCATCCAAATCGAAATCGAAATCGGTATCGGTATCGGTATCGCAATCGGTATCGCAATCGCAACCCCCCTCCCGCCCTCCGTACCCGGCAGGCTCCTCGCCCACCTGGAAGCCCCTTCCACCCAACCGGCTGAGCATGGCGGCCATGCGATCCGACATCCTTTTGCGGGCCGGGCTCTCGGCTTCGTCCAGGGCCTCGCCAACGACCAGGACATCCTGAATGGCGGCGCACTCCAAGTGGTCGAGTCGTGGGCCTTCTCGAAAGGTCACGCCACGAAGCCGATGCGAGCTGATGGGCATCGAGTTTCTCGTGTTCTGGGGCCGTGGTTTTTCGATTTCGATTTCGATTTCGATTCCGATTTCGATTTCGACTCCGATCCCGATTTCGATTGTCCGGACTGACGGTCACGAATCCCGATCTGGCCTTCGGGCTCGTGGGCGCCTCCGGCGTCGCGGCGGTGGACCGATGGTCGGTGGTAGGATCTGGGGGTCATGGCGAAGTACGCCCTGGGGATCGCTGTCGTGCTGGCCGGCGCGGGACTGCTCCTGTGGTCGCGCGCGACTCCATCGGAAGCCCCTCCTGCGCCGGAGACCGGCGTGGCGGACGGGGGACTTTCGGCCGCGGGCGAGGGCCCGGCCGAGTCTCCTGCCGGAAGGGGAGCCCCTTGGCGGCTCGTGGTCTTTGTCACCGACTCGTCGGGGAAGCCGGTGGAAGGGGCCACGGCCTGCTTCGGCGACGATCGGTGGGAGTTCCTTCTCGGTCCGTCCGGCCCGGACGGCTTCCTCGAGGGCATCGTGGCCGGTCACGGCAGGCTCTCCGTCTTCGGGCCGGACCGGGGCTCCCGTGCCTTCGTCGAGGGGCTGGGTACGGAGTCCACGGTCGGGAAGGAGGTCGCCGTCCGCCTTGTTCCGGGAGTGCCGATCACGGGGCGTGTCGTGGTGCCGGCGCGGGAGGGGGTTACTCCCATGAAGGCGCACGTCCGGGCGGAACTCCTCGAGGACAAGGACTGGGCGACCGTGGAGTGGGCCCTGGCGGGGGAGGACGGTGCCTTCGAGTTCCCGTCGCTCCCACCCGGGCGCTACGCGCTCACCGCCTTCCCCCGCAATGAGTCGGCGGGACAGTGGGAATCCGACCTGGAGCCCACTCTCGCCGAGGCCGGAGCCCGCGGAGTCGAGGTCCGACTCGTGCGCGTTGCGAGCCTCCACGTGCAGATCGTCGAGGCGGGAGAGGATCCGCCGGAACCCGGCCCGGTGGATGTGTTCCTGTGGGATCCGGGCGGCGCGCTCGTCGCGCAGCGGCTGGGGGTGTTGAGATTCCATGGCCTGGTGTTCCGGATCGCCGCCGGCCGCAAGTATCGCGTCACGGTGGAGTGCCCCGGCTGGCGGCAGGAGGGCACGGGTGAACTGGAGATCCCCCCGGGAGCGCCCGAGGCCGAGGTGACCGTTCCCCTCCGTGTCGACGAGGACCCCGGGGCGACCCTCGAGATCATCCTGCACGACGAGCGGGGGGAGCCGGTCCAGCGGATCGGCATCGGGGTGAAGCAGGATCGCTGGCCGCAGATGACTCGGCCCCGGAGCCTCGGGGAGACCGGCTGCCGCCTGGCTCTCTCGCCCGGCAACTGGTGCGTGAAACTCGCCCCCGATGGAGCCCGGGACTCCGGGGAGCCGTGGCTCACCCAGGTTCTCGACGTGGACCTCGGACCGGGCGAGACGCTCGTGCGCGAGGTCACGGTCGTCCGCGGTGGCTGGGCCCGGTTCCTGTACGAGGACGAGGACCGGGCGGAGCTCGTCGTGATCGAGGGGCCCGAGTGCCCGGAGCTCTCGATGGACGGCCGGTACAGCCTCGTTCCTGGCGGCCGGTGCGTGCTAGCCACGGGCCATTGGATCGTGGAACTGCGGCGGCGCCTGGCCGATCCCGTCCGGAGGGACTTCGACCTCTCTGCCGGGGAGAGCGTGGAGATCGACTTCCGGTGAGCGGGCTTCTTGCCCCCGCGCCACCGGCCCGCGAGACTGTCCGGATGACGGCGGAAGGACAGAATCGCCCTGACCGCGCGCGGCCGCACGCCTCGCGCCTTCTCCGCGGGGTGCTGTTCGCGGCGGGGTGCCTCTGCGTCGTCCTCGGCGCCGTGGGGGCCTTCCTCCCCATCCTACCCACCGTCCCGTTCCTGCTCCTCGCCGCGGCCTGCTACGCGCGGTCCTCCGAGCGCTTCCACCGCCGGCTCCTTTCGAGCCGCATGTTCGGCGCCACGCTGCGCGCATGGGAGGATCACCGGTGCATCCCGGTCCGGGCGCGACGCGTCGCGCTGGCCCTGGTCCTGCTGGCCTTCGGCTCCTCCGCCGCGCTGCACCTCCATCGGCCGATCATCGCCGCGGCCCTCGTCGCCGCGGGTGTCCTGGCCTTCGCCCTGGTCGCGCGCATCCCCCGGTGCGGATGCGCCGATCCGGCACCGGTCAAATCCGGCCGAAAGTCGCCCCCCCCGAACGGCCGATAGAAAATCGCCGGCGGTCAGGCCGGGCGGACGAAAGTTCGGCTCCGCCGGCGGGGAGAACGCATGCCGTTGAACGGGAAAGGCGGAGGGGGACCTCCGGGGCTTCTTCTCGCGGATGCCTGGGCGACCTTTACCAAGGTCGCCGCGGTGTTTCCCGAGTCGTGCCGCCTCGTGCGTCAGGCCTTCACGGCGATGCAGGAGGGATTGTCCGCCGTGTTTTCCCCGGCGGCGGAGACGGCATCGGGCCGGCTTGCCGTCCTCTTCCGCGGGAACACGATGGAGGTCGGGGGCGGAACTGTGGACTTGGCGCCGGGCACCAACCTGGCGTGGCTCGCGGACCGGGTCCGGGAGTCCGCGCTCCTCGGGGTCGCGTTCCACCCGGAGGTGGATCTGGACTCCCTGATGCGGTTCACGCGCCGGCTCCTGTCGAACCGTTTGCGGGAGGTGCGGGAGCCCGGTTTCGAGGAGCTCTGGCCCGAGACCTACCGGGGGGTCGATCTCATCGACCTGCGGTTCACGGGTACGTTCGAGGAATCGGCACCGGCGGGGAGTTCGCCACGCGCCACCCGGCCGGCGAGCCCGGAGACGCCGCCGGCACCGGAAACCGACGGCGACGAGGCGCTGGCGCGCCTGCTGGAAGGGGATCCCCGGGTCCGGGCCGCGCTCGCCGCACTCAAGTCGACGATCGCCCGCCAGGGTGCGGAGGGGGGGGCGACCCGCGAGCTCGACATCCTCTCCCTGATCGTGAGGCATACCCCTCACGACCTGACCGGAGACCCCGGGGTCGCGGCACG
Organism: Planctomycetota bacterium; assembly: GCA_025459285.1. Lineage (GTDB taxonomy): Bacteria > Planctomycetota > JAJSAM01 > JAJSAM01 > JAJSAM01 > Prado167. Next base: position 13,220 of record JALOQY010000013.1, read on the forward strand.
GATCGCACTCGAGGCCATTGGAGAACTGCGCCGGAGGGTGGAAGCCGGTCCGTCCAGCCCGGAAATCGTTCCCGTGATGACCCGCAACGCGCTCGAGGCGAGCCGGGTGCTCCTCGGCCGATCGGACCCCGGGTCGGGGGAGAGCACGGCGGCAGCGGATCCCGCCCCGATCATCATCGGGGACCGGGATGCCGCGATCGAGGACGATCCGGAGGCGCTGGTCGCCGAGATCGCGGCCCTGCCGCCTCCTTTTGCCGGTCGTGTCGCGCTGCGCGACGCGATGGGACCCGGTGAACCGCTGGCCGTCCTGCTGCACTTCCTCGCCGACCCCGCCGAGGCGGTCGCCGGCGAGGCGGCGAGGAGACACGTCTTTCGCCTGCTGGCCGAGCCGGCAGCCGAGGTGGGAGTGGTCCTTCGCCGAAATCTCTCCGTCCCGTGCAACATCGACGACGAAGAGGCGAGAGGCCGCCGGGAGCGACTGGCGGGCTTCCTTCGCGAAGCGCACTTCTCGCACTTGCTCCGGACCTTCGAAATCGTGTCCGTCAAGGGTGTCCTCGAGAGCTTCCCCGCAGGCTTCGGGCTGTTCCTCGACTCCGTCGATCCGCAGTTCGATGCCGAGATGGCGGAACTGGAGCGGGTCCTCGAGGAGCTGGGACGTGATCGGATCCTCGCCGCCCGGCAGGTCCTCGTCCATCGCGAGGGGCTCCTCGATCCGGCGCGGGCCGGAAAGGCGCTCGCCCTCAGCTCTCCGGCCGCTCTGCCGCTGATCCGGATCATCGTCGAGGAGGGAGGGGCGACGCTGCGGAAGAGGGTGGCGACGGCCCTCGCCCGGATCCGGGGAGATGAGCCAGCGGCCTGCGCGCTGCGGTTCGTGCACGATCCCGCGGATCTCCCCCGCACGTACCTCGTCGGGCTCACGGACGAGCCCCCCGGCTCCGGGAACCGGTCGGTCTTCCGCCGGACCGTCGCCAGCATCCTCTGCCGGTTCGTGCGGGGGACCACGGGGTCTCCCGCGGAGAGCGACGCGAGGTGCGCGGCCATCTTCCACCTCGCCCTATTCCGTGAACCCGAAGCCGAGGCGCTGCTCTCGGCGCTCGCTCGCGGGCAGCGGACGGGGCTTCTCTCGCGGGAGCCCCGGGCGATCCGCGAAGCCGCTCGATCCGCGCTGAGCACGGGGCCGGCCCGGCTCTTCGAGGGAGGGTGACCATGTGCCGGGAGTCTGGCATCGACATCGTGGCGGAAGTGGAAAACGCCACGGTCACGGATCTGGCCGAGGAACTGAGCTCGCTCATCCTGCAGGCCCGCTTCTTCGGCCGCGGTCACCGCGTGATCGCGGAAGGCATCGATCTGGTCCTCCGGATCTGTGCGCGGCTCCATGCGGCGCGGAGAGGGGGGCCGGTCACCATCGGCTGCGCGGACGGCCTGCTCTTCGCGGACTCGCGACCCCTGCTGCGAGCCGACCGGGCCGCGCAGAAGCTGCGGCCGTTCCTCGAGTCGCTGGGCGCCGGCGGCATCACCATGGAGCCGGAGTGCGGCGCTGAGGACCTCCGGGCCCTGCTCGGACTGGCGGAGTGCCGGAAGCCGGAGGAACTGGGCGTGGCGGGCGCCAACCGCGAACTGGCGGCAAACGGGACCGGAGGGATCCGCATTCTCCCGCTCTATTCCGAGACCCCTTCCCTCGAGGGGGACCGCGAAGCACCCCAGGCGGCCCAGAGGATCGTTACCGTGTCGGAACGGGTGTACGAGGGGCTGTTCGACCACCTCACGGAGGTCATGCTGCGGCTCGTCCGCGGAGAGCTCCACTTCCTCGAAGAGACGCAGGCCGAGGTGGAACGGACCCTGTCCCGGCTGAGCGAGGATGCCGCGTCGGTGTTCGACACGATCCAGCGCGAGACGTCCCGCTCGGACGTCTTCCAGTTCCGGCACTCGATCCGCGTCGGCTGCCTGGCGCTGGAGTTCGCCCGCGCGTTGACCGATGACCGCGAATTGCTGCTGAGGCTCGGCACGGCCGCACTCCTGCACGATGTGGGGAAGCGCGACGTTCCGCCGGAGGTGCTGCGGCATCCCGGCCGACTCTCCGGCGAGATGCTCGAGGCGATGCGCCAGCATCCCCGTTACGGGGCGCGACTGCTCCTCCGCATGCCGGACAGCGACCCGCTGGCGGTGGCGATCGCCTTCTGCCACCATCGCCGCTCGGACGGAGGCGGCTACCCCGAGAGCGTGGACCTCGCGGAGCTTTCGCTCGCGACGCACGTCGTCAAGATCTGCGATGTCTACGAGGCGCTGACCGCCGAGCGTCCCTACAAGCCGCGGATGACGCCCCGTCGCGCCTATCGTGTGATGATCGGCATGTCCGGTCAGCTGGACCCGGCCCTTCTCCACCGGTTCATCGACGTGGTCGGCGTCTGGCCGGTGGGGGAGCGGGTCCGGCTCCGGAGCGGGGCCGTGGGCCGGGTCGTGGCACAGACCGGATGCCATGATCGGCCGGTGATCCGACTGGAGGGGGAGCGCGACCCGGTGGACCTGCGCGGAGCCCGCGGGGATGACCTCGGACCGGTCGCCGGATGTCCCGTGGAACATCCCGAGGAGCAGCCGGTCTCCTGACACAAGAGATCGAGTGGGGGGGCTCCGGCGTCGGATGGTCGATCCCGGCGAGTGGAGAGAAGCGTTCAGGCGGGATCGCTTCGTGGCCCGATGGAGGATCGTGTCCATGCGCTCCTCCTCCGATGCGCCGATCCGACGATCGCCGCGGTCGGTGCAGATCCTGACCGGCGCCGCACGGCGCGCGTCGGGCAGCGGGTCCGGAATGGCGGGCGACCCGGTATGATGACCCGGGCGCCATGCGCCGGGAGGGAACCATGCTGGACCTCGAGACGATGCGGTTCGCCGAAGTCACCGCGCCGCCGGCCCTCGTGATCGCGGGGGAGACCGCCGCTCGCGGGCTCGACCTGACCCACCTCGCCGTCACCGCGCGGATCCGCGGTCTCGCCGCGGAGACCACGATGCTGATGACGTTCCGCAACCCCCACGACCGGGTCCTCGAGGGCGAACTCGTCTTCCCGCTGCCGGAGGGGGCGGTGGTCTGCGGCTACGGCCTCGACGTCGAGGGGGAGATCGTGGACGGCGTCGTCGTGGAACGCGAGAAGGCGCGGGTGGTCTTCGAGACCGAGGTCCGCAAGGACCTGAAGAAGGACCCCGGCCTGGTGGAGCACGTGAGGGGGAACGTCTTTCGCACGCGCGTCTATCCGCTGCCGGCGCGCGGGGAGCGGCGGGTGAAGGTCACCTTCGTCTCCGACCTCCTCGATCGCGACGAAGCGGCATTCTACGTCCTCCCCCTGAACGTGCCGGCGCCACTCGGGGCATTCGACCTCGAGGTCTCGGTGCCCGCCGATCTGCCGGCGCCCGTCGCGCTGGGCGGAGGGTTTGCATTCCCCGACTTCCACCGCGAGGGCGAGTCCCTGGTGGCAAGGGCGAAGCTCGTGAACGCGAAGCCGGCGAGGCTCGTGGTGGGGTTGCCCGACCTGCCCGACCGGTACGCGGCGGTGGAACGCGGCGAAGACGGCGGGACGTACTTCTGTCTCTTCTGCCGCCCGCCGGAGACGGCCGCGCCGCCCGCGGCGCCGCCGGGGCGCATCGGACTCCTCTGGGATGCGAGCCTCAGCCGGGCGAGGGCCGATCGGACGAGGGACTTCCGGCTCCTCGACGCGATTCTCAGGAAGTTCGGGCACGTCACCGTGGATCTCCTGGTCTTCCGCGAGCGGGCGGACCCGGTGCGGACGTTCCGGGTGACCGACGGCGATGGCGGGGAACTCCTCGCCGCCTTGCGCGACGCGCCCTGCGACGGCGGGACGGACCTCCGCGCGATCGCCGCGGCGCCCGGCGGGTGCGATCTCCACCTCCTCTTCTCGGATGGCCTCGCGTCCGTCGGGACCGATCTTCCGGCGCCTGTCGCCGCGCCGCTCTTCGCGCTTTCCGGCGCCGGGGAGTGCGATGGTGGAGTGCTGCGCCACCTCGCGGAGCGGAGCGGAGGGGCGTACCTGCCGCTCGCCTCGCTGACCGATGACGCCGTCCTCGATGCGCTCACGCGACCCGTCTTCCGCTACCTCGGCGCCACGGGCGAACTGGACGCCGTCGAGGAGCTTCGCCCCTCCGCCGGGACCCCGGTGACGGGGCGCTTCCGGCTCACCGGGAGGCTCGTCGGACCGAAGGCCTCCCTGGAACTGGCATTCGGCCACGGTACGCGCACCGCGGCCGGGATCGGCTTCACGGTCCACGCGCGCGGCGCCGCGCCGGGCACCGTCATCCCTCGGATCTTCGCGGCGGAGAAGGCGGCCGAACTCGCGGTCCGTGCCGACCGGAATGGTGCCGAGCTGCTGGATCTCGGGCGGCGCTTCGGCCTCGTGACCCCGAATGCGTCGCTGCTCGTCCTGGAGACGCTGGATCAGCACCTGTCCCATCGGATCGAACCCCATCCGTCCCGCCGGGCTCTGCGGGACGAGTATCTAAAGGCCGTTACGGTCGCCGCCGGGGACGAGGAGCGGCGGGTCCGGGACAAGCTCTCGCGACTCACCGGGCAGTGGCGGGAGCGGGTCCGCTGGTGGGAGGAGGAGCACGTTCCGCGCAAGGAGCCCATGGAAGAGGAGAAGACGGGCCGGCACCGTTTCCTCGCCCGCATGGGGCCTGCGCCCTCCCCGCCGGTCGCGATGCCGGAGGCGCCGGCCTTCGCGATGGCGATGGCGGCGCCCAGGGCGGAGATGGCGGACAGGGAATGCGGGGCCGGGGCAGGCGCGCCGCCGGAGGCCGAGCCCGTCGCCAACCGGCCCCGCTCCGCCGGGGTCTCCGTGGCCCTGAAGCCCTGGGACCCGGCGACGCCGTACCTCGACGAACTGAAGCGAGCCGGCGCCAGGGGTGCCTACGCCCGTTATCTCGACCTGCGGGCCGAGTACGGCGCCAGCCCGGCCTTCTACCTCGACTGCGCCCACTTCCTCCTGCGCGAGGGCCTCCGCGACGAGGGGCTCCGGGTGCTGTCGAGCATCCCGGAACTGCGGCTCGGCGATCCGCAGCTCCTGCGCATCGCGGCGTACATGTTCGACGAGGCGGAGGAGATCACCGCCGCCGCCGAGCTCTTCGAGGAGATCCTGCGGCAGAGACCCGAGGAGCCGCAGAGCCACCGCGACCTCGCGCTCACCCTCGCGCGCCGGGGCGAGTTCGCGCGCGCCGCGGAGCTCCTCGCGCACGTGGTCACCGGCGAGTGGGACGAGCGCTTCGCGGAGATCGAGCTGACCGCGCTCATGGACCTGAACGGGATGCTCGCCCGCGCCGCCCGTGAGGGCCGGTCCGTGCCGCCGCCGGCCCTGCCGGCCGAATTGCTCGTGATCCTCGACTGCGATGTGCGGGCGGTGCTGGCGTGGGACACCGACCTGACCGACGTCGACCTGCACGTGGTGGAGCCGAACGGCGAGGAGTGCTACTTCGCCCACCAGCGGACGGGCGGCGGCGGGTTCCTGAGCCGGGACTTCCGGCAGGGCTACGGGCCCGAGGAGTATTTCCTGCGCCGGGCCCCCGCCGGCACCTACGCCGTGCGGGCGAAGTACTTCGCGTCCGCGCGGCAGGACCTCTCCGGCGCGACGACGCTCCGGCTGCACTTCTTCACGAACTACGGTCGGCCGACGGAGAAGATGCTGCTGACGACGCTGCGCCTTGCGGAGCCGAAGGAGATCGTGGACGTCGCGGCGATCGACTTTCGCTGATCCGGCGGCGTGGAGAGCGGCGGGAGGACGGCCGGGACGGTGCGGCGGGCGCCGTCGCGGGCCCGCAATGCGTCTTCTTCCGAGCAGAAGTCGGAGGGCGTGAGGTCCTCGGCGCCCAAGCAGGCCAGTTCGCGGTCCCGCCGGAGGTCCCGGGAGATGCGCGCGAGATCATCCACCGACCCGAGGACCGCAGCGGGGAGCCGGTCCCGTTCGGCGCGGAGGACATCCGAGCGATGTGACCATCGAAATCGAAATCGAAATCGGAGTCGAAACGACACGGGCCCTCGACACGCGAGACTTGATCCTCATCGGCTCGCCATCGGCTGCGTGACGCCGGTTTTCGAGAAGGCCCACGACTTGACCGGCGTTCATCGGTCGGCAAGAGACCGATGGCTTTGCGCCAGCCAGTACATTCCATTGAGCATCGCCGAAGGCAATGGGAAGACCGCCGGTGCGGATCGACGCCGGTGTTTCGAGATCGTGCGTGGCTCGGCCTTGGACGAAGCCGAGAGCCCGCCCGCAAGGGGGTGTTGGATCGCATGGCCGCCATGCTCAGCCGACTGGGCGGGGGGGCTTCCGGGTGGGCGAGGAGCATGGCAGGTGCGGAGGGCCTGATTCCGATGCCGATCCCGATCCCGATAGCGATTTCGATTTCGATTTCGATATGGATGAGGGGAAAGCAGAACCAGCGGAGGCGCTGGAAACATCACCGATGGACGGCGGGGGCGTGGTCGGGGATGCGGTCGGTGTGGTACTGGCCGGTGTCGAGGATGGCCAGCAGCACGAAGAGGACCACGCAGCCCAGCGCGGTGAGGAAGACCACCGCGTTCAGCGGCCGGTCCCACCGGAGGTGCATGAAGTAGAGCGCCACGAACGTGGCCTTCACCACGGCGATGGCGAGCGCCACCACGACGTTCAGCCGGCCGAGGTCGACATACGTCACGCCCACGGTCACCCCGGTGAGCACGATGAGCAACGCGCCCACCCCGAGGAGGAGGCGCAGGGGAACGACGTGCACGTGCGGCTCGGCGGCGGCGTGGTTCTCCATGGCGGACTCCTCAGTGGATCAGGTAGAGCAGGGGGAAGAGGAAGATCCAGATGACGTCCACGAGGTGCCAGTAGAGCCCCCCGAGGTCCACCGGCAGCCAGTACGAGGGCGAGAACGCCCCGCGCCGGGCCCGGAAGAAGAGCCACGCGATCACGATCATCCCGGCGATCACGTGGAGGCCGTGGAGGCCGGTCATCACGAAGTAGATCCCGAAGAAGAGGTGGACGCTCTTCCGGCCGGCCTCGGCGGCGACCTCCCGTGTGGGCGGTGGCGCCAGGCCCTCGGGACCGGCGGCGGACGGCACGAGGCGCGGAGCGTCGGCGGCGCCCGGAGGGGGAGCCGGCGCGCCGGCGGGGGCCGGATCGGCGGGCGCCGGGGCCGGCGGGGCGTCGGGCGGCGCGTCCGCGGGCGCAACGGGGACGCGGCCCGCGCCGGTCTTCTCCGCCGCCGGCTGGAAGTGCCGTCCCGGCAGCAGTCCGTCCCGGATCTTGTGGCTGTACTCCACGTACTTCACGCCGAGGAAGCAGCACGCGAAGAGGAAGGTCGCCGCAAGGAAACCCAGCAGGGCCCTCCGGTTCCCGAGCTGCGCCGCGCGGACGGCGAGCGCCATCGTCACCGAGGAGACGATGAGGACGATCGTGTTGAGACCACCGAGAGACTTGTCGAGGTAGCGATGCCCGGCGAGGAAGACCTCCGGCTGATTGGCGCGATAGACGGCGTACCAGCAGAAGAGCCCGCCGAAGAGCAGCACCTCCGTCACGAGGAACAGCCACATGCCGAGCTTGCCGGCCTCGAACTGCTGGCGGGGCGTCTCGTAGTGGTGAGCGAGGTGCGCGGGGTGGTCCGGGGCGTGGCTCACGAGGAACCCTCCTTCGCCGCCGGCCGGAAGCCGTCGGAAGCCTCGTCGTACACGAGGCCGGCGAGGTCGTAGGGATCGCCGACGTGCGGCGCCTCGACGAAGTTGTGGAGCGGAGGCGGGGAGGACGTCTGCCACTCCATGGTCGCCGCCCCGAACGGGTTCGCGGCGGCCTTCTTCCCGCGGAAGATCGCGTGCACGAGCGTGAAGAACGCGATGAGGAAACCGATCGAGAGGAAGTAGCCGCCCAGCGTGGAGAGCACGTGGAGCGACTCGAATTCCGGCGGATAGTTGTAGTAGCGGCGCGGCATGCCGCGCAGACCGAGGATGAACTGCGGGAAGAAGGTGACGTTGAAGCCGATGAAGACGACGACCGCGGAGACCTTCCCCCAGAACTCGACGTACATGCGCCCGAAGAACTTCGGCCACCAGAAGAACAGGGCGCCCATGAGGGCCATGACGGGCCCGCCGAACATCGTGTAGTGGAAGTGCGACACCACGAAGTACGTGTCGTGGACGTGGATGACCGTCGCCAGGGCCCCGAGGAACAGGCCGGTGAGCCCACCGATCCCGAACAGGAAGATGAAGCCGAGGATCCACAGCATCGGGGTCTTCAGCACGATGTTGCCCCGGAACATCGTGGCCAGCCAGTTGAAGACCTTCACCGCCGAGGGGATCGCCACGCTGAAGGTGAGCGCGGAGAAGATCGTGTTCGCGAGCGGGGACTGGCCGCTCGTGAACATATGGTGGCCCCACACCAGGAACGAGAGGAAGGCGATGGCGATGCTCGAGCCGGCGATGAAGCTGTAGCCGAAGATGTGCTTGCGGGAGAAGACGGAGATCACCTCGGAGACCACGCCCATCGCCGGCAGGATCATGATGTAGACCGCGGGATGGGAATAGAACCAGAAGAAGTGCTGGTAGAGCACCGGGTCTCCCCCCAGGGCGGGGTCGAAGATGCCCACCCCCACGACTCGCTCGACGATGAGGAGGATGAGCGTGATCCCGAGCACCGGCGTGGCGAGGACCTGGATGATCGCGGTGGCGTACAGCGCCCAGAGGAGGAGCGGCATCCGGAACCAGCCCATCCCCGCGGGCCGGAGCTTGTGGATCGTGACGATGAAGTTGAGGCCGGTGAAGACGGAGGAGAAGCCGAGGATGAACGCCCCCATGGTCATCGGCACGACCGCGGTGGAGGTCTCCGTGCTGTAAGGGGTGTAGAAGGTCCAGCCCGTGTCGACGGCGCCGATGAGGATGGAGGCGAGGGCGAAGAGCGAACCGACGACGTAGAGCCACCAGGAGGCGAGGTTCAGCCGCGGGAAGGCCACGTCCTTCGCCCCGAGCATCAGGGGCAGGACGAAGTTCCCGATCACCGCCGGGATGCCCGGGATGATGAACAGGAAGATCATCACCGCCCCATGGAGCGTGAACATCTGGTTGTAGGTCTGCGCGTCCATGATCGTGCGCTGGGGAGTCAGCAGTTCCGTGCGCACGAGGAGGGCGAACAGCCCCCCGAGCAGGAACGACGCCATGACGCTGACGAGGTAGAGGACCCCGATCCGCTTGTGGTCCAGCGTGAAGATCCAGGACCTGATCCCCCGGCCCTCCTGGAGATAGCTCCGGGGCTCGGCCCCGGGAACGGCGGCCTCGACGGTGCTCATCTCACTTCTCCTCGGCGAGAGTCTTCAGGAACGCGATGACGGCGTCGATCTCCCGGTCGGTGAGCCGCCCGCGGTACGTCGGCATCACCGGGTCGAAGCCCGAAACGATCTTCGCGTTGGGGTCGAGGATCGACTCCCGGATGTAGTTCTCCTCCACCGTGACCGGCGGCCCCTGGCGCATGGCATGGGTCTTCCCCCAGATGCCCTTGAAGGTCGGCCCCACGTTGGCGCCGCCGTCGACGGAATGGCAGGACCGGCATCCGCCCTTCCGCTCGTAGATGTAGCGGCCGGCCTCCGTGAGGTCCGGCGCCCGGGACAGGGCGTCGGGGAAGGCGTCCACGAGGAGGAATCGGTTCAGTCCGATGCGATCGTCGCCCGCCGGCGGGGGATCCGCGGCGAGGAGTTGTCGCGCCTCCTCGGAAACGGCGACGCCCGCGAACCTCGCCTCGTCGTAGATCGGATCCCCGGTGAGGACGGCGTTCAGATCGTCGACGACCACCTTCCGGAGTTCCTCGGAAACCGCTCCGCCCGGCCACGCCGAGATCTTTTCCCGCGTCTCCGGGGCGAGCCTCTCGAGCAGCCAGACGCGGACCGGCGCGCCGCCGGTCTTCAGCGCACGGAGGAGTCCCGCCGCGTCCGTCAGGTCCGCGGGGCGGAAGACGGGGGAGAGCATGTTGCTCGCCTTCTTCAGCCAGTCCTCGTACCCCCCCGGCGGATGGACGACGACCGTGGTGAGCATGTCGGAGTGGCCGGTGCCGCAGTACTCGGTGCACAGGAGCGGGAACTCGCCGATCTTCGTGGCCTTGAACCAGGCCTTGTTGTAGCGGCCCGGCACCACGTCCATCTTCATCCGGAAGGCCGGGATCCAGAGGCTGTGGATCACGTCCTCGGAGGGCCCGGAAGCCGACCCAGAAGATCGCCACGACCACGAGGAAGGGGATGACCGTCCAGACGATCTCCACGACGTTGTGGCTCTTCGGGGCGGGCTTCGGTTCGTAGCCCTTCCGTCGCCGGTAGCGGACCGCGAAGAGGACCATCAGCCCCACGATGAGCGCGAAGAAGAAGGCCGAGATCCAGAAGATGAACTGGAAGACGAAGTCCACCTCGGAGGCCGTGGCCGATCCGGCGTCCGGCAGCCAGAACGTCGGCCCCGACTGCGCGAGGACCGTGAGCAGGTTCATCGGGTCGTCCTCCGGCGGCGGAGCCACACGGGCAGGAGCAGCGCCGCGAGCAGCACGAGCACCGCGACCCCGGCGACCCGCATGATCGTCATCGCCTGGAAGCTGTAGCGGCCGCTCTCCTCGTCATAGTGATAGCACCACAGGAGCAGGCTGTCGATCGTCCCGCCCTGCTTGCCCTCCGAGGCCTCGGCCAGAGAAAGACGCAAAGTCTGGGGATCGAACTGGACGCCCCGGATCGCCCGGGAGAGGACGCCCCGCGGCGTCAGGATGAAGATCGCCGCCCCGTGGGCGTACTGACCCGACTTCTCGTCGTAGCGGTAGTAGAAACCGACGGAGTCGGTGACCGCCCGGATGTCCTCCTCCCGGCCGGTGAGGAAGTGCCAGCCCCGGTTCGCCGCCGGACGGCCGTAGGCCTTCACGTAGTTCTGCTTCTTCAGCTTCGCGAGCTGCGGGGTCTCCTTCGGGTTGATGGAGATCGTCACGACCTCGAACTCCTTCCCGGGATCCCAGGAGAGACCCTTCAGTCCGTCGAGAAGCGCGTTCAGGACGAGGCCGCAGAGCATCGGGCAGGAGTAGTAGCCGAGATTCAGGAGCACCGGCCGGTTGGCGCCGAAGTAGTCACCGAGGCGCACGGCCTTCCCCGTCTCGTCCACGAAGGGCCGGTCGAGCGGCACCTGGGTCCCGGGAACGGGGCTGATCTCGACACCTTCGAGTTCCGCCGGCCGCGGCTCGGCCCGCTGGCCGCGGGCGGGGGCCGCGAGCAGCGCGAAGGCGAGGGCCGCGACGGCCGCGTGGACCGATCGGAGGGGCTTCACTTGCCGCCTCCCTTCGACTGCGCCTCCAGGACGAGAAGCTCCATGGCCCGCTCGATCGGGATCCGCACGAGGCCCTTCTCGCGATCCGCATAGCCGTAGCTCGCGAGCTTCTCCTCCTGCTCCTCGATCGTCTGCCGGAGTTCCTCCGCTGGACCGGAGGCGGCCTTCCGGGCCAGTTCCCCCTCGGTGGCGGAGTTGAAGAGCGCGGTCAGGGCGATCACGGTCGCCACCGTGAGCAGGATGCCCACGGCGCCCACCGCGAGGATCTTCCCGACCTTCGTCTCGTCCTGGGGTCGTTCGGTGTCCATCTCAGAGGTTCTCGAAGGAAAGGGCCTCGGGGAGGCGCGGGTCGCGCGCCGGCAGCAGTGCGGTCTTCGACATGCGGAAGAGCAGGGCCGCCACGAAGAGCCCGCCGATCCCGAAGAAGCAGAAGACCTCGGCGAGCCCGAATTCGGTGGAGACGATGAAGAAGCAGTCGAGGAACCGGCCCACCAGGATCCACGCGGCGATCCCCGCAAGCAGGGCGGGCGTGCGCTTCGGCCGGCGTGGCAGCAGCGCGAGGAACGGCAGTGCGAACTGGCCGAGGACGAGGAAGAGCCCGATCCCCGCCGCGGAGCCGTGCTGGCGGTCGAGGTACCACCGCGTCTCCTCCGGGATGTTCGCGTACCAGATCAGCATGTACTGGGAGAACGCGATGTAGGCCCAGAAGACGAGGTAGCCGAAGAGCTGCTTCCCCATGTCGTGGTAGTGCTCGGTCGTCACCGAGCGGGTGAGCCGGCCGGAGGATTGGAGGAGGTACACCGCGATCACGAGGACCGCGAAGAAGGCCACGAGACCGCCGGAGAAGTAGTAGACGCCGAAGATCGTGGAGAACCAGTGCGGGTCCCGGGACATCAGGAGGTCGAAGGCCGCCATGGTCACCGTCAGCGCGTAGAGGATCATCGCCGCTGGTGCGAACCGCTGCATCCGGTGGGTGAGCGCGACGTCGCCGGAGGCGTCCTGGCGCGCGGAGTTCGCGAGGAAGAAGCGTGAAAGCACGACCCAGACGGCGAAGCAGATGCCGGCCCGGGCGGTGAAGAACGCCGGGTCGAGCCACGCACTCTTCTCCCGAAGGAGCGGGTCTTCACCGGGGTGGGTCCAGTGGTAGAGGTCGGAGAGGCCCACGATCACCGGCACGAAGAGCACGGCGAGGGGGAGCACGTTCGCGGCGAGATTCTCCGCGATCCGCCGCACCGTGACGCTCCAGCCGGAGCGCGTCAGATGCTGGATCAGGACGAAGAAGAGCGCGCCCAGCGAGATCGAGAGCCAGAAGGCGAGGCTTGCGAGGTAGCCGGCGAGGAACCGCGGGAAGCCCTCGATCAGGACGCCGGCGCCGAGGGCGGCGACGCCCACGAACGCGCAGGCGATCGCCGGGACGACCATGCCCCGGCCGATCCGGATCTCATCGTCGGGGATGGCCACGTGGGTCGCTTTCATCGGAGCGCCTCCCGGTACTCCGGAGGAACATCGGCCTCGGTGGCGTGTTGGCTGCGTCGGAGCGCGAGGACGTAGGCCACGATCGCCCAGCGGTCCGGAATCGGGATCTGGGGGCCGTAGGCCGGCATGTTCCGGATGCCCGTGCGGATCGTGTTGTAGAGATGGCCGGGGGGGCGGGAGAACGCCGGCTCCGCGTGGAGGTCGCTCGGCGGCGTCCACGTGCCCTCCTCCAGCGATTCGGCGCGGAGCGCGACGGGACCGCGGCCGTCGCCGGTGAGTCCGTGGCACGTTGCGCAGAAGATGCCGAACCGCTCGCGGCCCCGTGCGAGGAGGTCGGCGGTGATCGGGACGGGGACCTCGGCCACGAATGCCTCACCGACCTTGCCGAGGGTCACGGCGTCGTCCGGGAGGAGTTCCCCGCGGGCCACGGTGCCGGGGATCGGATGGCGCATCGCGCGGCCGTCGGCGAAGACCGGGTTTCCCTGCTGAGCCTTGAACTTCGGCTGGGCGTCCATGTCGAAGAAGAGGTGAACGGCCGGCTTCTTCGACTTCGAGACCCTCGCGTTCAGGGCGAAGGCGAGCGGGACGAACGTGGCCGCCACGAGGACCGCCACGATGGGTTTCACGAAGCGCGGCATGTCAGCGGCCCTCCGCGGGGTGCTCGGCGAGGTACTCGACCGAAAGCGGGGACAGCGAGGCCAGGAACGGCCCGGTCCTCTCCGCCGAGAACCTCGGATCGGCGGCGTCGATGCCCACGAAGAAGCGGTCCTTCGTCACCCGCCGGAAGCGCTCGGAGAGGAACGACGGGTGCCAGAAGCGGGGGAGGCGATTCGCCGCGAGCATGCCGAAGAAGGCTCCGAAGGCCGCGAAGAGGATCGTCAGCTCGAAGCTCACCGGGATCGCCGCGGGCAGCCCGAAGAGCGGTTTCCCGGAGATGATGAAGGGGTAGTCCACGGCGTTCGTGAACCACTGGAGGGCGAGCCCCAGGGCCGCGCCGGACAGGCCGCCGCCAAAGACGAGGAGCGGCAGGCGCGAGCGCCGGATCCCCATGGCCCGGTCGAGCCCGTGGACCGGGAACGGGGAGTAGGCGTCGAAGTCCCGGTAGCCCTCCTCCCGGACCCTCCCGCAGGCGATCCGGAAGGTCTCGGGGTCCGCGAACTCCGCGACCGCGCCGAGGCAGCCGGCGGGGACCGGGGGGACCTCGGGGCGGGCGGCCGGCGCCGGCTCCGGTTCGGGGAGGATCGCCTTCACCTCCGCCATGGCCATCATGGGGAGCCACCGCACGAACAGGAGGAACAGGTGGAAGAAGAGGCCGAACGTCCCGAGGAAGGTGAGCCAGTCCACCCAGGTCGGTGTGTAGTGACCCCAGGAACTCGGCAGGAAGTCCCGGGAGAGCGAGGTCGTGACGATCACGAACCGCTCGAACCACATGCCGATGTTCACGAGGATGGCGATCACGAACAGCGCCTTGACGTTCTTCCGGATGCGGCGGCTCCAGAGGAACTGCGGGACGAAGACGTTGCAGAAGACCATCGACCAGTAGGCCCACGAGTAGGGGCCGAGGGCGCGGTTGAGGAACGCGAACCGCTCGTAGGCGTTGCCGGAGTACCACGCCATGAACAGCTCGATCGAGTAGGCGAAGCCCACGATGGAGCCGGTGACGAGGATGATCCGGGCGATGTTGTCGAGGTGCCGGGCGGTGACGAAGCTCTCGAGGGAGAACCACTTCCGCGCCGGGATGATGAGCATCAGCACCATCGCGAAGCCGCTGAAGATCGCGCCGACCACGAAGTACGGCGGGAAGATGGTGGTGTGCCAGCCGGGGATCTGCGAGACCGCGAAGTCGAAGCTCACCACGGAGTGGACGGAGAGCACGAGGGGCGTGGCGAGCGCGGCGAGGAGCAGGTAGGCCACCTCGTAGCGGTGCCAGTGCCGGTGCGAGCCGCGCCAGCCGAGGGAGAAGAGGCCGTAGGCGATGCGCTTCACCTTCGTGGTCGCGCGGTCCCGGAGGCTCGCGAGGTCCGGGATCATCCCCATGTACCAGAAGAGCAGCGACACCGTGGCGTAGGTGCCCACGGCGAAGACGTCCCAGACCAGGGGGCTCCGGAAGTTCGGCCACATGCCCATCTGGTTCGGAAGCGGGAAGACCCAGTAGAGCATCCAGACGCGCCCCACGTGGATCGCCGGGAAGATGCCGGCGCACATGACGGCGAAGATCGTCATGGCCTCGGCGAAGCGGTTGATGCTCGTGCGCCACTTCTGTCGGAAGAGGAACAGGATCGCGGAGATCAGCGTGCCGGCGTGGCCGATGCCCACCCAGAAGACGAAGTTGATGATCGCGAAGCCCCAGCCCACCGGCCGGTTGATGCCCCACACCCCGAGCCCGGTGAAGACGAGGTAGCCGATCATCAGGAGGAGCAGCGTCACGAGGCCGCCGGAAGCGAGGAAGGCGATCTTCCAGGCGGTCGGGGTCTCCTTCCGCTCGGCGATCCCGCAGATCGCGTCGGTCACCGAGGCGTAGTCGTGGCCGTCGAGGACGAGGTCCGCGCGGCGGGCCGGGTCCTCGACGGTGTTGTCGCGGGATGGGGAGGTGTCGCGGGAGACGGGCACGACGGACGCGGTCACCGGCCACCTCCACCCGGCAGCGGGTTCCTGAGCCGCGCGAGGTACCTCGTGCGCGGCTTCACGTTCAACTCCGAGAGGAGCGAGTAGCAGCGGTCGCTCGCGTGGAGGCGGCTCACGCGGGACATCGGATCGGAGAGATCGCCGAAGACGATGGCCTCCGCGGGACACGCCGCGGCGCAGGCCGGCACGACGTCGCCGTCCCGGACCTCGCGGCCCTCGGACTTCGCCGTGATCCGCGCCGCGGAGATCCGCTGCACGCAGTAGGTGCACTTCTCCATCACGCCCCGGGAGCGCACCGTCACCGCGGGGTTCATCCGCATCTTCTCGATGTCCGTGAGGTTCCGGTGATTCGCGAACCAGTTGAACCGCCGGACCTTGTAGGGGCAGTTGTTGCTGCAGTACCGCGTGCCCACGCAGCGGTTGTAGACCATGTCGTTCAGGCCTTCGGAGGAGTGGACCGTGGCGGCCACCGGGCAGACCTGCTCGCAGGGGGCGTTCTCGCACTGCATGCAGGGCAAGGGCTGGTGGACGACGGCGGGATCGTCGGGGTCGCCACCATAGTAGCGGTCCACGCGCAGCCAGTGCATGTCGCGCCCCTCGAGGACCTCGGCCTTCCCGACCACCGGCACGTTGTTCTCGGCCATGCAGGCGGTGACGCAGGCCGAGCAGCCCGTGCACATCGAGAGGTCGATGGACATCGCCCACTGGCGGCCCTCGAAGGTCCGCTCCTGCCAGAGCGAGACGAGGGGCGGGTGATGGACGGCGTGCTTCGCGAACTCGGGGTCCTTCAGGTACTCCGCGAGCGTCGCCTCCCGCACGAGGTCGTGCATGCGCTCCTCGACGGCGCGGCGACCGATGGAGTCGATGTCGATCGCGTGATGGTGCGAGGTGGAGGCGAGCGGCGTCTCCCCGTCCGCCGCCGCGAAGTCCGCGGCGCCGCGGGCCGGATAGACGTCGACGCCGACCCCGTCCGCCACGCGACCGCCACGGCGTCGCCCGTAACCGGCGGGCAGCAGGACCGTCCCGGGGGCGGTGCCCGGCTGCCGGTATGCGGGGAGCGTGACCGGGCCGACCCGGACGTTCCGGCCCGTGGCGAACCCCGCGGAGGGGGCCACGAGGGCGGCGTTGCCCCAGACGAGCTTCGTCACCGGGTCGGGCAGCTCCTGGAGCCAGGCATTGTTCGCGTGCCTCCCGTCGCGGATCCGGTAGTCCCGGCGCACGAGAACCTCGGTGGTCCGGGTTTCCGGAGATTCGGGGGAGGGCTTCGGCGGCGCGGGGACGACGCCCTTCGACTCGCCGCCGGCGAGCAGGCCGTCGTGGAGCGCGCGGCGCCAGGACTTCTCGAAGTCTCCACCGCCGAGAAGCCCGGCCCACGTCCGGCGCACGAGGTCGTGCCCCTTCGCGAGCTCGTCGCCGGCGGCGAGGGCCAGCAGTTCCAGGACCGAGAGACCGTCGTAGAGCGGCCGGAGACACGGCTGCACGACACCGGCCGTCCCGTCGAAGGCCCGGACGTCGCCCCATTCCTCCAGCCAGTGGGTCCGGTTCACGTGCCACGTGGCCCGTTCGGAAGTCTCGTCGATGTACTCGGAGAGGTGGATCGAGACCTCGGCCTTCGCCATCGCCTTCGCGAAACCGGGGGCGGTGAAGCCCGGATTGCCGCCGAGGATCAGCAGCGTCTTCACACGGCCGGCCTCGAGTTCGGCGACGAGGTCGGGGAGCGTGTCGGACCGGTCCGCCGCCTCGGGAACGTAACGGACGGTCTTCCCGACGTTTCCGAGGGCGAGGTTCATCCGCAAGACCAGCCCGTGCACTTCCGGGGGCTGGTAGCGGCCCGCGGTCACGAGGCACTTCCCGCGGTGGGCGATCAGGTCGGCGGCGAGGGAGGCGAAGAGGGGCCCGCGTTCCGCCGGGACCCCGCCGCCCTCCACCGCGGCGGCCAGAGCGCGGGCGAAGGCCGGGATGCGGGACGCCCGCTCGACGATCCGGTGGTCGGCCATGCCGCCGGTGATCGTCATCGCCGGCTCGACGACGAAGAGGCGGTTCATCGTCCGGTCGGTGGCGCGGCGCCGGCGCGCGAAGTGACGCGTCGAACGAGCCGCGGCGGGGTGGTCGCCGAGGAGGTCGTCGTCGAGCGCGAGGATCACCTCGGCGTTCTCGAGAAGGGGGAGGGCTCGGAGCGGAGCCCCGTCGGATGCCCGGACCGCCCGCGGTTCGGCGTCGCGCGGAAAGGCGTCGTGGGTGAAGAATCCCGCCTTCGGGAAGGCCGCGGCGAAGCGGGCCTTCAGGTCGTGGAACGTGGGGGAGTCCGTCGGCTCGACGAGCACGGCGATCCCGGCGCCGTCGTCCGCGCGGGCAGCGCCGAATCGCTCCCTGGCCCAGGATCGGAAGGCCTCGGAGCTCTCAGGGACTCCGGTCCGGACCGGGGACCGGCTGCGGTCGGGGTCGTAGAGGGAGAGGACCGCCGCTTGCACCACGGCGTCGCTCCCGCCGAGGCTCATCGGGTGGTCGGGGTTCCCGTCCACCTTGATCGGCCGGCCGTCATGGGACGTCACGAGGACCGGGAAGCCATAACCGTCCATCTCGAAGTGGCTGGCGAACCGCTTCGACTTCCCCGGCACGGAGCCCTCCGGCCGGCCGGCGAAGGGGAGGATCTCCTCGTCCGGCCAGCGGCAGCCGGCGAGGGAGGCCAGGGCGAGGGATGCGCCCATGACCTTGAGGAATGACCTCCGGGAGACGGGATCCGTGAACTTCCCGGCCTCGGAGGGGAACTCGGCCTCCACGAACTTCCGGAACTCCGGGGAGTCCTCGAGTTCCTCGAGGCTGCGCCAGCGGGACTTCGGTTCGCGATTCATCGGTGGCACGTGGAGCAGTCGGTGGAGGGGTCCACGCCGAGTTCCCGCCGGATCCGCTCGCCGGTCTCCCGGGCGTCGCCGTCGGGCATCCAGTCCATCTTCGTCACCGCTTCCGGGGGCCGGAGCCAGGGGGCGGGATCGCGATGGCAGTCGAGGCACCAGCCCATGGAGAGCGGCTCGTGCTGGTACACGACCTCCATCCGGTCCACGCGGCCGTGGCAGGAGACGCAGCCCACGCCCCGCCGCACATGGGCCTCGTGGCTGAAGTAGGCGTAGTCCGGCAGGTCGTGGACCCGGACCCAGCGGATCGGGAGGCCGGTCCGGTGGCTCGAGAAGACCGGGGCGAGCTTCTCGCTCGTCGTGCGGACCGTGGCGTGGCAGTTCATGCAGGTCGCGGTGGGGGGGACGGCGGCGTGGGACGAGGATTCCACGCCGTCGTGGCAGTACCGGCAGTCGATACCCAGTTCGCCGGCGTGGAGCCGATGGCTGTAGGCGACGGGCTGATCGGGCTGGTAGCCGACGTTCAGCGTCGAGGGGGAACCCGCGTACGCGAGCATGAAGACGGCGAAGACCACGCCGCCCGCGAGCAGGAGCCCGAGGAGCTTCACGAACCGGTCGAACCACCGGGGGAAGATCGGCCCCGGGGGCGCCTGTGGAGCGTCATTCATGGGTGCACCGAGATGGTCGGGAAGCCGCGGGAGGAGTCGGGAAACCGCGGGATCGCCCAAGTCCACACTGGAGTCCCGCGATGGTATCGGCGCCGGCGACCGCGTGCAAGAAAGGGGGAAAAAACGACACTGCGGCCGGGTCCGGCGACGGGAGGGTGGGCGGGTCGCCCCTCCCGGCCCGCCATGCCCCCCCCGCGTCAGCGCGAGGGGGGCTTCAGACGGAGCCACTCCGGTGGGTCTGCACCCATTCTTCGGATTCGCACTTCTGATTCACTCTTCTGATTCACTTGTCAAAGATCGGTACCACTTCAGGCTGCGCGCCTCCGGCCGTATTCCGCTTCCCGGGTGGCCGTCGCCGACCGCCTCCGGCTCCGGCTGCCCTGCCCGGCCGGCCAGGGCTCGAGCGTCCCCGGTCCCCGGCGCATGGTCAGGGCGTCGCTTGCCCGGCCTCCTCCCGGTGACTTCTGCCGGTTCTCGGATCCGGGGTGCACGATCCCGCCGCCGGCTGTCCCACGCATGGCACCACCGCCCCCGGTCCGGTCCCGGGTTCGCCAGGAAGACGCACCGGTCTCCGAAGCCGCCGTCGCGCGCCGCCGGTCTCCGAACCGCGCCGCGGGTCATTCACCCGGCGCATGCGTACACCTCCCGTTCTTCGGCGATCGCGGTGGGTGGTCCACGGCTCCCGGTGCCGCCGGTTTCAGAGCCGGCGATCGCTCCTCCGCCGGCGCCCCCGGCTGATGCGGCGCCCTCCCCGGCGACATCCACCCGCCGCGTGTCGTCCATCCCCTCCGTCACCCACCGCTCCCGGACCATCTTCAG
>JALOQY010000014.1 GCA_025459285.1 Planctomycetota bacterium
CTCCTTCTTGCGGGCCTTGAGGTAGGTCACGTGGACCTGCTCCTCCTTCGCCATGCGCTCGAAGAACTTCCGACCGCCCTCCTCGGTGGCGAGGGTCGCGGCCTCCCGGTACATGTCGCGGACGTTGTTCTCGTACTCCAGGGCGGTGTCGATGGCTTCGTCGAGGGTCAGGGGCTTCTTGGCCATTCGTGGATCCTCCAGATTCCCCGCGCAGTGTAGGCCCGGCGGCGGCGCCACCGGAGAGATTCCGCCGGGGTGGGCATTCAGGGGCCCTTGCGGCGACCGCTCCGCCGGCTATACTGCCCACTGGCGACAGACCATGGAGGAATCCGTCATGGCGAAGTTCCTCATCTCGATGCCCTGCAAGGGGATCAAAGACTCGCGGAGGACCTGAGCCGAGGTCCTCGGGGCTTCCTGTGGAAGTCCCTGCCGGTTCGACCGTGCCTTCATCGACCCGAAGACCGGGAACACGACCTGCGTGTGGGAGGCGCCCGGCAAGAGGGAAGTGACGGCCCTCTTCAAACGGGCGGGGGTGACGGTCGCGGAGATCACCCGCGTCGAGGAGATGACCGAAGCCAGCAGCCCGTCGCCGTAAGCCTTCACGCTGTTGGAGGTCTCTCGGCGACGGACTGCTACCGCCCCGGTCAGCGCGGAGCGAGGCGGTCGAGCAGCGCCGTGAGCGCGGGGATCGCGCCCGGTGCCGCCCCCGACCGATCGAGGTGCACGGCGGCGAGGCCCGCGGCCCGGGCCCCCTTGACGTCGGCGTCGAAATCGTCCCCGACCATGAGCGCCCGGCCTGGCGCGACACCGGCGGCCGAGAGCGCCGCCCGGTAGATCGCCGGATCGGGCTTCTCCGCCCCCAGGATTCCCGAGACGATCACCGGGTCGAGCCGCCTCGTGGCCGCGTGGCCCGCGAGCAGGCTCGGCAGCCGGTCGTCCCAGTTCGAGATCACGCCGAGACGCGGACCGCGGGAAGAGAGGATCGGGAGCGCCGCTTCCGCATCGGGGTAGAGGCGCCACGCCCCGGGGCGGGCGAAGTGGTCGTAGAGACCGGAGAAGAGGGGTTCGGGCTCCGCTGGCCGTCCGAACGGGGCGAAGGTCCGGTCGACCACCTCCCGCCACCACGCCCGATCCTGGGGGAGGGCCTGCCGCTTCTTCTCCCGGAACGCCCGGTGGAACGCGACGGCGAGCGCCCGGGCCGGGGCGTCGATGCCGTGGTCCCGCCCGGCGCGGGCGTAGACCTCGCCGACGTCCGGGTCCGGATAGAGCAGGGTGCCCCCCACGTCGAAGAATATGATCTCGATCTCGCCGTCCACCGCCGGAGTGTACGCCGGCCGGACGGGGCGCATCGAGTTCCGGCCGGCGGGCCGGGGAGGGCGTGATGAGCGGACCGGAAGGGAAGCCTCTCGGGGACCGGCGGGCGGAGGAGGCCTTTGCCGCGCTGGCCGCCGGGAAGGCCCGGCAGGCGGACGGAAGCGGGGGTGGGGGAGCCGGGCCGTGGAAGGTCGCGACATTCCTGTTCCTCGCGCTCGCCCTCGCGCTCCCGATCGCCGCCGGAGTCCGCGAATCGCGGCGGGACATCGCCGACGCGGAGCGCGTGGACGGGGCGCGCGAGGACCTCTTCGCGGTCCGGAACCTCTCCGGCGACCGGCGCCTCCCGGCCGCGGTTCGAGCCCTCGGTGACGCCACCGCCTCCCTCTCGGATCTCCCCGGGCTCACGGAGACGGTGGCCGGCCTGGTCCGGGCGCTCGAGGAGGAGCGGGAACTGCGGGACCGGGAGATCGCTCAGGCGCGAGCGACGCTCGCCGCCGACGGCCGCCGGGCCGCGACGTACAAGGTCGCCCTCGATGCGGTCCTCGCCGGGAGCGGAACGCCCCCGGCTTCCCTTCTCGGCGACGACGCCGTCAGCGTGGCCCTCCGGACGCTCTTCGACCGGCTCGTCTCCTTCGATGGTGCGCTGGCCGCGGACGATCCCGGGGAGCGTCTCGCGAAGCTCGCCGTGCTCGCCGAGGCCTGGCCGTTCCCCGCCGTGGCCCGCGCGCGGAAGGCGCTGGTGGAGGACCTCGCGAGCGAGGCGGCGGTCCGGCAGGCCCTGACCGCGGCCCGGAACCACGTCCGCGCGGGCGACGGAGCGGCCGCGCGGCGGGCCATCGACGAGGCGGGGGAGTCAGCCCGGCGGCAGGAGATGGAGACGATCGTCCGGGGGCTTCTCCGGCTCTCCCGCCTGGAACAGGCGGCGGCGCTGGAGGCGACCGACCCCGCGACGGCGGTAGCCCTCTACCGCTCCGCGGCGCTGGAGTCCGAAGATCCCTCCGACGCCCTCACGGGGAAGATCGCCGCCCTGGACGATGGACTCCGCCGGGCGGCGCTCGTCGCCGGCCTCCGCCACCTTGCCGCCGGCGCCCGGAGTGCGGGAGAACTGGCCCTGGCCGCGGCGTTCTACGAGGCCCTGGCGGGACTGGACGGCGACGAGGCGGCACGTGGTGCGGCCCTCGAGGCACGGGTGCTTCTCGCCATCATGCGCGCCGAGGACCACCTCCGGCAGGGCCGCCTGGAAGCGGCACGGGTCTTCGCGGAGGAGGCCGGGCGTCTGGGCGCGAAGCCGGCGGACGCCCTGCTCCGGTCCATCGAGACCGCCGCCGCGGCGCGCGCGGCGGGTGACCGGGCGGAGCAGGCGCGGGAAGCCCTGGCCGCGGGGGCCCCGGATCTCGCGCTGCGGCTGCTGCGGGGCTCGGAGGCGCCCGCGGCGCTGCGCGAGAAGGCCGAGGAGATGCGCCGGGAGCGCGCGGTCACGGGCGCCCGGGCCGCCCTCTTCGCGGCGGATGCCGAAGGGGCCCTGGCCGCGCTGGGAGAGACCGGGGACGAAGGCGCCCTGAGAGCGTACGCGGAGTTCCTGCGCGGGCGGGTGGACGAGGGGATTTCGGCGTACACCGGCCCGGCGGAGGAAGGGCGGATGATCCTGTACCGCGCCGCGGCGGCGCTGCTGACCACGGATCCCGCCGCCGCCGGCCGGCTCGCGGCGCGGGCGAAGGATCTGGGGGGGGGGACGGAGGAACTGGTGTCGGCGCTCGCCGCCGCGCTGGACGCCGCGGATGCCGGCGTGGAGACCATGCCGTTCTGGACCGCGCTCCGCGAGGAGGCCCTGAAGCGCGCGCCGCTGCCCCCTCCGGCGGCCGGACCTCGGCAGGAACCGGGCGGCTCCGGGGACTGAGAGCGTGGGCAGAAATCCCGCGCGGCCTCGTTGTCGGCCCCGGCGCGGCCGGAGGGGTGAGTGGGGGGCGGGACCGACGCCCGCGCCACGCCTCGATCCCTGCGGACCGTCAGGAGCCGAAGAGCGCGTCCTTCAGGCGGCCCTCGACCCAGTCGTCGGTGAAGTGGCGGGCCACGATCGCGCCGGAGGGGCAGATCGCGGCGCAGGTGCCGCAGCCGCGGCACAGGGCCTCGTCGATGACGGTCACGAGCCGGCCGTGCTTCTCGACGAGTTGCGCCGCGCCGTACTCGCAGACCTTCCCGCACTCCCCGCAGCCCCGGCACAGCTCCTCGAGGACGTAGGAGGTCACCGGCTCGAGCTTCACCTCGTGGCCGTCGCCCTCGGCGGGACCCTTCAGCATGGCGTCGAGGTGGGCGCGCGCCCGCTTGTAGGCGGCGGACTGGAGGGGGATCCGGACGAAGGTCTCCCGGCCCTCCTCGTCCTCGGCGACGAAGAGCTTGCGATCGCAGGCCGTCACGCAGAGCATGCACTCGGTGCAGGGGCCGCAGTGCAGACAGCGCCCGGCCTCGGCCTTCGCCTCCTCCTCGGTGTAGCCCTCGACGACCTCGTCGAAGCTGCGCATCCGATGCTCGGCGTCGCGGTGGTGGACGTGGAGCCGCTCGGCGGTCTCCGTCTCGTCCTTCACCCGCGGCACCTGCAGGTCGCCCGGACGCTCCGGCCCCGGGGTCGAGACCGGGATCGGCTCCCCGCGCAGGAACGCGTGGATGCCCACCGCGGCCTTGTGGCCGTCGCGGATCGCGTCGATCACGCTGGCCGGACCCGTGTAGGCGTCGCCGCCGGCGAACACCGCGGGGACGTTCGTCTGGAGCGTCGTCTTGTCCGCGGCGAACGTGGACCACTTCGTCGTCGCGATCCCGTGGCCCTTGGTGAGGAAGGAGAGATCGGGCTCCTGGCTGATCGCCGCGATCACCCGGTCGCAGGGGATCACGAGTTCGGAACCGGGGATCGGGACCGGACTGCGCCGGCCGCTCTTGTCCGGCTCACCGAGACGGTTCCGGATGACGCGCAGACCGGCCGTCCGCCCGTCCTTCAGTTCCACCGAGATCGGGGAGACGAGCAGGTCGATCGGGATCCCCTCCTCCTCCGCCTCCTCGATCTCGCCCTTGTCGGCGGGCATCTCGTCGCGGGTGCGCCGGTAGACGATCCGGACCTGCTTCGTCCCGAGACGGAGGGCGGTGCGCGCGGCGTCGATGGCGGAGTTGCCGCCGCCGACCACGAGCACGCTGTCCCCGGGCTTCTCGGCTTTCCCGAGGTTCGCCTGGCGAAGGAACTCCACGGCATCGAGGCCGGCGTCCTCGCCGGGGATGCCGAGCTTCTTGCCCTTGTGAGCGCCGATCGCGAGGAACACCGCGGAGTAGCCGTGCTTCGACAGCAGATCCTCCACCGTGAGGTCCGGCCCCACCGGCGTGTTCGTGCGGATCTCGACGCCGAGGTCGGCGATGGCGTCGATCTCCGCCTCGATGACCGCGCGCGGCAGGCGGAACGCGGGGATCCCCGCCACCATCATGCCGCCGGCCTTCGGGAGCGCCTCGAAGATCGTCACGCCGTACCCCATGCGGGCCAGGTCGTTCGCCACGGTGAGCCCGGCGGGGCCGGAGCCGACGACCGCGATCTTCTCCCCGTACTTCCGGGGCGGTGGGGTGGCCTTCGCCTCGGCCGGATGCGCCACCTCCCAGTCGGCGATGAACCGCTTCAGGTCGCGGATCGCCACCGGCTTGTCCATGTCGGCCCGGTTGCAGCTCGATTCGCAGGGATGCGTGCAGACGCGCCCGCAGATCCCCGGGAAGGGGTTGCGAGCCCGGACGACCTCCAGGGCTTCGCGGAATCGACCCGCGGCGATGAGGGTCACATAGGACTTGACGCTCACCCCCGCCGGGCAGGCCACGGCGCAGGGGGACGCGCTCACCTTCTCGATCGGGATCTCCTCGCCGGCGATGGCGAGGGAGCGGCTCTCGTTATCAGGACTCATCAGCATTAACCTCCGGGCAACAGGAGGGAATCTAGGTCAATCGATCGATGGAGTCAAGGAGGGCAGGAGACCGGGAGAGATCAGTCCTCGCCGGGGACCCACTTGCCGCGGTCCTGCTTCCAGTCCTCGAGGATCCAGCGCACGAACCGGACCCCCTTCGCGGCCATGATCTGGCGCTCGAGCTCTTCGAGGAAGAGCCCGTTCACGGGGTCGTGCCCTTCACCGGACTTCCGCACCTGCCCGCGCAGGATGACCGTCTTGCCGGCCACCTGGAGCCGGACCTTGCCCATGTCGATCCAGTTCTTCACCAGGATCTTCCGCACCGCGCTGGTCAGGTCGACGTCGGCCATGGTCGCCGCCCCCGAAAAGAGAACCCGGCGGGGAGACGCCCCGCCGGGTCCGTTCGTCCCGTCCCCGGTGCCCTCGCGGGCCCGGTGGAGATGTCATGCTACCAGTTGAGCCAGAACGCCAGGCGCACGTAGTCGTTGATCTCGTCCTTCATGTGCTTGAAGTCCACGCGGACCTTGCCCATGTCGAACGTGACCTTCCAGTCGTGGCCGGAGAAGTAGTAGGCCAGACCGAGCGAGAGTTCGCTGACCTCGTTCACCCAGACGCGGTTCGAGTAGTAGCTCGAGTTGTCCTGGTAGAACGGCGTGTCGTAGCTGGGATCGTCGGTGATGTGGGTCACGGCGAGCCGGCCGAGGACCTCGAGGCTCAGGTCCTTGATGAAGTAGCCGGCCTGGACGAAGCCGCCGGAGTTCTTGGTGCGCTCGTGGCCGTTCCCGTCGGTGTAGTACATCCGCTTCTGGTCGGTGTAGACCTCGCGGCGGAGGTACTCCGCGGTCACATAGAAGCCCTGCCAGACCGCCGTGGCGTCGAAGCCCCACGAGGTCATGGTGTTCCGGATGCGCTCGCCGAACGTCTGCGGCTTGTAGATGTCGGCCTTGTGGCTGCCGTACCAGAAGCCCATCGCGACCTTCGGATCCTCGCTGCAGGCGAAGTCGGACTCGGTGTAGGGGAGGTAGCCCAGGGGGTAGAACGTCGCGCGCCCCGAGTACCCGACCCGGTTGTTGTCGTTGTAGCTCGCGCCCGTGCCCTCGCCGTTGAAGACGCCGAAGGAGTAGTCATAGGCCATCGTCATGTCGGCGGCCTTGAACTCGCGCATGTCGTGGATCTGGACGCCCACGTCGCGCTGGAGGCTGAACATGTCGTTCACCAGGCAGCGCTCGGGGAACGCCAGATCGCTCTCGTGGATGAGGAAGTTCCGGTCGGTGGGCGGCTTGAACTGGCCGAACTTCACCTCGAAGTAGCCGCAGTGGTCGTAGTTCACCCAGGCCTCGAGCAGTTCGACCGAGGAGTCATGGTCGTAGCCGCCGCGGGAGTAGGAGTAGAAGTAGCCGGCCTGGTCGATGTACCCGTTGGGGTAGTCGCTGAGCTGCTCGGAGACGGAGGACGACTCACCCGCGCCGTCGAACTCCACGAAGTAGGTCAGGTCCTTCATGAACGCGTGGCCGAACAGGTGGATCCGGTTTTCCTGGACGTCGAAGTTGTTCGTGTCGTCCCCGAACCGGTAGTCCTTCGAGTCCATCCGCGGGCTCAAGTACTCGGAGCCGCTGGAGATGGGGCTTTGCGTCTCGTATCGGTACGAGTAGTTCATCCGGCCCATGTCCATCCCGGTGTAGGTGAACAGGAAGAACCCGCCGAGGTTCAGCTCGAAGAGTCCATCCGCCGTGGCGAACTGGAAGCCCTGCCCCTTGCGATAGGAGACGTGGGCCCGGTTGTACTCTTTGTCGTCCCCCTTGGACAGGTAGTCCGAGATCGACCGGTCGAGTTCGCCGAGGCGACGGGAGATCTCCGTGTCCTCCGCCTCCATCTTCGACGCGAGCCCCTTCAGCTCGGAGTACTCGCTCTCGGAGATGATCTGACGCTCCTTCAGGATTTCCAGCAGACGGTCCGAGGCCGACTGCCCGTCATCCTGAGCCGAAACCCCGCGGGCCCCGAGCGTCAGGACCAGGACCGCAAGGCCGATGGCAAGACACCTGCGCATGTGAAATCCCTCCCATGGAAAACGATGAAAAATGGCTGCCCGAACTAGAGGGAGATTAGCGACTTGTCCAGCCGTGTCAACGAAGAACCGGATCCGCGGTCGGGATTGGGGGCGCTCCGCGGCGGGGCGCGGAACGGATTCCGAGGTCGATAACGAAGCCGGAGGAGGTGTAGAAATCGGCGTCGAACCGGCCGCCCGGAAGGCTCGTGAGAACCAGGCCGTCGACCCGCCGTCGCGCGGCCCGGAAGAGGTCCGATCCGGGTCCTCCGGCGGACGGGCCGGCATAGTCCGAGTCGTCCTCGTCCGTGGCGTGGAAGTGGAACTCCGCCACGGCGTCCGCCGGGGCCGGCGGAAGGAGGAGCCGGTCGTCCCGAAGCCCAGCGTTCGCGGGCGGTTGGAGGTCGAGCACGAGCTGTCCGCCGGGGCCGAGGCGGACGAACCCCCCCCGCTCCCTCTCCGGGTCGTCGAGGTCCTCGGCGAGACCGCGGGCGACGAGGGCCGCCGTCTCCGGTCGTGACAGCTCGTCGAGCAGGAGGAGGATCTTCAGGAGGTCGGGCCTCGTGAACCCGCTCAGATCCGAGGCGTCCTCCACGTACGGTGCGCCGGTCCGGTATCGAACCGGCAGGGGGCGGACGAGCGCCCGGACGCGCCGCTCGAGGGTCTCCTTCGGCGTGGTGACCACGTCCGGCCGGAGGGTGAGCATCCGTTCCATGAACCACAGGTCTCCGGGCGGGACGAAGGCCTCGGCGGGGCGCCCGGACCGGAGCAGACCGGGACGTTCGAGCGGAACCCGGTCGCGGACGGCCCATTCCGGCCGGACCGGTTCGGGGAACCCCCCGTCGGCGAGCGAGAGGATGTCGCCCGCGTCGGCGGTATCGAGACGATAGGAGAACCGCCGCTCGAGCTCGCCGACCAGCGGAAGGGCCCGGGGATCCGCGGCGAGGTCCAGGAGCCCCGGCAGGTCCGCGGCATCCGGCCATACGAGCCGCTTCGAGAGCGAGTGGAACCGATCGAGTGCCTCGCCTTCCGGCGGAGCATGGTCCCGGACGAGGCGGGCGAGGACGCGGAGGCCGCCCGCGCCGGAGAAGGCGACCGACCGCTCCGAGGCGAGGTGGAAGAACGCGCGGGCGGCCTCGGGGCGGGCGGCGATCGCCGCGAGCTCCGGCCGCCACGAGGGGCGGTAGTCGATACCGAGACTCCGGAGCAGCGGCCCGAGGAACGCCGCCTCCTCAGCCGTGAAGGGCGGCGGGCGGGCCAGCAGATCCCGGGCGTCGCGGGGCCGGAAGCGGTAGGGGAACGCGGTCGCCTCCGCCCGCACGAGGGCCGCGCCGTCAGGCTCCGCGGCCAGCCGGACCAGTTCTCGGGTCACGTCGGGCCGGAGCGCCAGGAGGTCGCGGGGTGCCTGCTCGTGCAGCAGATTCTCGTCGTGAAGGCTGCCGAGGAAACCGAGGACGACCGGGTCGCGGAGGAGACTTGCCGCCGGCCGCTCCGGCGCCCGCGCGAGCTCCTCCGCGTCCCCGGGCCGGAAGCGATAGCCGATCCGGCGGAGCGCGGGCGCGAGGTCCGTGACCGGCGGGTTCGTGATGCGACGATGGAGGTTCGCCCGATCGAGAAGGTCCTTCAGCTGCACGAGATCGCGCAGCGAACCGTCCGGCGCATAGCCGTACAGGGCCGTGAGGCCGGCGGCGTCCTTGCGGATCGACTCCCGCTCGGCATCGGAGGAGGGGCGGAGGGCGAGGTCCGCTCCTTCCACGGCGAAAGGGTCCACGGGGTTCCGCGGAGCGGGAGCGGCGGCGCAGGCGGCCAGGGCGGCGAGGAGCAGGGCGGGAGCGATCCTCCGGGGCATGCGGACCGTATGCTAGCCTCCCCGACGATGGAGGAGAAACGCTACTTCCGCTCCGGCTTCGGTCTGCGCGCCGAAGTCCACAAGGTCGTCGAGCGCGAGTTCGACAGCCGGATCGTCCGAAGTCTCCGCGAGAACGGGAACACCCTCGTCGCGGGCGACCTGACGTTCCGCCTCGCGGAAGAGTTCGGCTTCTGCTACGGGGTGGACCGGGCCGTGGACTACGCCTACGAGACGCGCCGGGTCCATCCGGACCGCCGGATCTTCCTGCTCGGGCAGATCATCCACAATCCCGCGGTGAACCGGCGGCTCGAGGAGATGGGGATCCGGGCCACGGACGATCCCCTCGCGAGCATCCCCGACCTGGGCCGGGAGGACGTCGTGCTCATTCCCGCGTTCGGCGTCGCCGCGGAGACCGTGGAGCGGCTCCGGGCCGCCGGGCCGATCCTCGTGGACACCACCTGCGGGAGCGTCCTCGCGGTCTGGAAGAACGTCGAGCGCTACGCGAAACAGGGCTTCACGGCCCTGATCCACGGGAAAGTCCGCCACGAGGAGACTCGGGCGACCGCCTCCCGCGCGCTGCTCTACGAGGGCGGCCGCTACCTGGTGATCCTCAACGAGGAAGAGGCCGGCCTCGTCTGCGAGTACATCCGCGGCCGCGGAGACCGGGAGGCGTTCGTCCGGCGCTTCGCCGGTTCGATGTCCCCGGAATTCGATCCGGATCTCGATCTTGGGCGGGTCGGCATGGCGAACCAGACGACGATGCTCGCGTCCGAGTCCCTCCGGATCCAGGGGATGGTGCGGGCGGCCATGGTCGAGCGATACGGCGAGGATGCGCTGGCCGACCACCTGCTCGTGTTCGACACGATCTGTCCCGCGACCCAGGACCGCCAGGACGCGCTCCTCCGCCTCCTCGGGGAACCCCTGGACCTCGCCGTGGTGATCGGCGGCTACGACTCGAGCAACACCGGCCATCTCGCGAAGATCGCCGGGAAGGTCGTGCCCACCTATCACATCCAGAATGCCGAGGAGATCCTCTCGCCGGAGCGGATCCGCCACCGCGCGTCGGACGGTGCAGTCCGGGTCACGGAGGGCTGGCTTCCCTCCGGCCGGCTCCGGGTGGGTCTGACCGCGGGCGCCTCCACGCCGAACCTGGAGATCGGCCGCGTGGTGGCCCGGATCGTCGAGTGCCGTGGCGGCACACTGCCCGACGGGCCCTGAGAGCGTGAACAACGGCCGCGCCGGGGCCGACAACGAGGCCGCGCGGGATCATTGCTCACGCTCTGAGCCGGGCCGGAAAGGTCAGGGCGGCGGACGGCTGCCCTGGAACATCCGGCCTCGACCGCCGCCCTTCGCGCCGAGAGAAGACCGCAGGCGTTCGCCGTCGGCGGCCACGTCCGGGGGGCCTTCGGGGCCGGCCATCACGAGGAAGAAGACGGCGCCGGTGTCGGGATCCTCCCCGACGAGTTCCACCACGGCCTCCGGCCGGAGGGCGAGAACCCGGGAGGCGATCGCCCGAAGGCCCTCGGCGGACGAGATGGCGAGGTGGCGGACAAGGCGGGCGCCGGACTCCGCGGCCAGCTCCCCCGCGACCCGCTCCGCGATCTCCGTCTGAAGGCGCCGGAGGCGTTTCTCCGCGAGCTTGCGGTCGGCGAGCCAGCCGTCGAGTACACGGGGGAACTCCTCGGGGGCGTTCGCGAGGCGGGTTTTCAGGGCCTCCTCCCGGGCCGAGAGTTCGAGGAGGCGCCGGAGGACCCGACCGCCGGCGAGGAACCGGATGCGTGTCCCTCCCCGGGCCGGCGCGGCGTCGACGAGGTGGACCATCTGGATCTCCCCGAGGCGCGCCACGTGGGTCCCCCCGCAGGTGTTCAGGTCGATCCCCTCGATCGAGACGAGGCGCACGAGTCCCCGATGGTCGCCGGGCAGGCCGCGGGAGCGGACCGGGAGGGATTCCATCTCCTCCGGCGAGACCCACCGCGCCGTCACCGGCCGGTCCTGCCGGATCGCCGCGTTCGCCTCCTCCTCGAACTCCCGCAGATCGGCGGGAGAGGGGACCTGCCCGGTGACCTCGATCGCCGTGTAGCTCTCCCCGAGGTGGAAGGAGGTGGTCGCCCGTCCGTGGTGCTCGGACAGCAGCGCGGTGAGCAGGTGCTGGGCGGTGTGCTGCTGGCGGAGGTCGAAGCGCCGCGCTCCGTCGATCCTTGCCAGCACCGGCCCCGCCACCACCGGCCCCGCGACGACGTGGAGCACCTCGCCGTCGCGCTCCCGGGCGTCGAGTACTTCGACCCCGGCGATCGATCCCCGGTCCGCGGGCTGGCCGCCGCTCTCGGGGTGGAAGACGGTCTCCCGCAGCAGCACGAAGGGGCGCCCCTCGAACGTCCCGGCGCCGGTGACGACCGTCTCCACGGACAGCAGGGCGGGGTCCTCGTGATAGAGTCGCCGCGCGGTCATCCGGTCCGCTACCCTCCGCCGCGCACCGAGCCGGCGACCTCGATGCCGAGCAGCACGAAGAGGACGCAGGCGGCGATCACGAGGAGGCCCATGAGGATCTGGAAGCCCAGCGAGCGCTGGGTCAGGTCGCCGAAGAGGAAGCCGCCGCCCTTCCGGTTCTTGAACTTGCTGAACTGGAGCGCGCGATCCTTCACCACGATCTGGTCCGAGCGGACGGCGCCGGCCGGAGCCGCGGGCGCCGGGGGCGGCTTCACCGTGAGGTCCACGACCTCCTTCTTCACCGCCGGTTTCGCCGTCGCCGGGGCCGCTGCGGCAGGGGACGGCGCGGCGGCGGCACTCTCGAAGCGGAACCGCGTCTCGCCCACGAGGATCTCGTCGCCCGGGTGCAGG
Source organism: Planctomycetota bacterium (assembly GCA_025459285.1). GTDB lineage: Bacteria > Planctomycetota > JAJSAM01 > JAJSAM01 > JAJSAM01 > Prado167. The sequence continues at coordinate 11,972 of JALOQY010000014.1, forward strand.
ACACGCTTCGTGATTTTCGCGTCGTTCACGAGCGTGCCATTGCGGCTGTTGAGGTCGACGATGACGACCTCGGCGCCCTGCTGGTAGACCTTCGCGTGCTCCCGGGAGACCTTCCCGTCGTTCAGCGGGATCTGCACTCCCTCCTGGCGGCCCATGATCGTGGGGCCGGTCAGGTCGAACACGCGGCCCTTGAGCTTCCCCTCGATGACGATCAGTCTCGGTCCTTGTGCGTTCACGGGCGAACCTCCGCACTGCTGACGATACCGTTACCGGCAGTCCGCGGCAAGCCGTCGCTGTCCCTCTTCCGGCCTCGAAAGGAGGAGCACGGCGCGGGACGCGATCTCCATCCGGGAGTCCGGACAACAGGTCAAGAGCCCGTCCGCCTTCCGGATGGCCACGATGATCACTCCGAACTGCCGGTGGATCCCGGATTCCGCGAGCGTCTTCCCCGCGACGGCGAGAAGTCCGGGGAGCTCGATCCGGATCCTCCGCGGGAACGCACGGAGATTGTAGCGGTCCGGGGGCGGCGGGGGGCGTGCTATCCTGCGGTCGATGGAAGAGATCCGGATCGCGAAGGACGACGCCGGCCAGCGCCTCGACCGCTTCCTCCGGAAGTACCTGCGGGGAGCGGCACTCCCCACCGTCTTCAAGCTCATCCGGACCCGGCAGGTCAGCGTGAACGACGCGCGGGCGCGCCCCGAGCAGCGGCTCGCGGAGGGCGACCGGCTCGTGATCTTCCCCGGCGAGAGGCGCCTCGGGGACCTGCGCCGGAAGGAAGGGCCGGCCCGCCCCGCCCCCGCGGAGCGGATCGAGGTGCTCCACGAGGACGCGGATCTCCTCGCCCTGGCCAAGCCGGCTTTCCTCCTCGTCCACCCGGGGCGGGACGACGACGGGGAGGGCACTCTCCTCGACGCCGTGCTGGCCCGCACCGGTCCCGGCGAGGCCAGGACGTTCCGACCCGCGCTGGCCCACCGGCTCGACCGACTGACCTCCGGCGTGGTGCTGGTGGGCAAGAGCGCGGAGGGTCTCCGCGGACTCACGAGGGCGCTCAAGGCCGGAGAGATCGAGAAGTTCTACCTGGCGCTGGTCCGCGGGGAGACGGAGGATTCGGGGGAGATCGAGGCCCCCCTCCGCAAGGAGGAGCTGTTCGGGGCCGACCGGCCGCGGGTCCGCGTGGACCGGCGGGGCGGCAAGCCGGCGAGCACGCATTTCCGGACACTTTCCCGGAGCCGCGGTCTCTCGCTGCTCGTGGTCCGCCCGCGGACCGGCCGCACCCACCAGATCCGCGCCCACCTCGCGCACGTCGGTCACCCCGTGGCGGGCGACCCCACCTACGGGGACCGGGCCCTGAACCGGACGCTCCGCGGACGCCACGGGCTCTGGCGGCAATGGCTCCACGCGCTCGCCGTGCGGCTCCGGCACCCGGTGACGGGCGCGGCGCTGCGGATCATCGCCCCCGTTCCCGTGGAACTGCTCAGGGTGCTCGAAGGGGAGGGCTTCCCGCCGCTCCCGGCGCCGGAGCGGCTGCCCGGGATCGCGGACGGGACTCACCCCGGTCGTTACCCGCCGGTAGCGGACCGGCCGGAACCGTAACGCCATCGCGACACTCCGCGCGGGAGCACGAAGGGCACGGTCTTTGCCTTCTTCCCCGTATCGGTGCGGAGCCCTGCGAAAGGGAGTCGGCGACCGGGACCCGCGCGCTGCCGGCGCCGGCCGGCGCGGGGCTTCGCCCGTTCTTCCCCCCCCGCCGTTTCCGGCGACAATGGTGCCGTGCGGACTGCCGGTGCGTCATTCCTGCTCGCAGTGCTGGTCGCCGCCTGCGGCCCCGCGGCCCGTCCGCCTCCCGCCGCCGGCGTGCTCCTGATCACGATCGACACGCTGCGCGCGGACCGCACGGAACCATACGGCCATGACCTTCCGACGACGCCATCTTTGCGTTCCCTCGCCGCGCGAGGCACCGTCCATGCCCGGTGCGTGAGCCAGCACCCGGAGACGGGGCCGTCCCTCTCCGCGCTGATGACGTCCCGCTATCCCCGCGAGACCGGCGTCCGGGAGAACGGCGTGGTCCTGCCGGCGGAGTTCCCGGTCCTTTCGGAGGTCTTCGGAGCGGCGGGATACCGCACGGCGGCGTTCGTCTCCACCTACCTCCTGAAGCCCCATGCCTGCGGCCTCGAGCGGGGGTTCGCGGTCTACGACCATGAGATGACGCGGGCCAATCTGGGCCACCGGGAGTTCGAGCGTCCGGCCGCAGAGACCGCGGAGCGCGCGGTCCGGTGGCTGGCCCGAGACACGGGCCGGCCGTTCTTCCTCTGGGTCCACCTCTACGACCCCCACGGGGTCTACGACCCGGGGGACGAGGTGGCGGGCCGCTTCTACCGGAAGTCGGACCGGCCGCCGCTCGATCCCGGGGTGATCGTCGCGTACCAGCGATTCCGGGATTCGCTCGACCCCGACGGCTACGAGGCCCGGTACGACGGGGAGGTGTTCCTCGCCGACGCCGGGGCGGGCCGGGTCCTCGCGGCCGCCGGCCCGCGGGCGATCACGGCGGTGACCGCGGACCACGGGGAGGGATTCGGCGAGGACGGCTACTGGTACCGGCACGGCTCGCTGCTCAACGACGCGGCGGTCCACGTGCCGCTCCTCTTCGCCGGGCCGGGCGTCCCGGCCGGCGAACGGCGCGCCGGGGTGGCGCGTCTCATCGACGTGGGGCCGACGCTGCTCGACCTCGCCGGCCTGCCGCCCCTTCCCTTCGCGCGAGGCGTCTCTCTCGCGCGGGGGAATCCGGAGGAGCCCGCGTTCTCGGAGGCGCGCCGGCTCGGAGGGGTGGCGGACCGGACCGGGGTCGATACCCGGTACAAGGTCTCAGCCCGGACCACGGAGGGGACCGTCGTCCTCTTCCCCGGCTCCGACGGCGACGCGGGCGGCCCGGAGTCCGGTGGGGAACTCGACGCCGCCCTGCGAAGATGGCTCCTGATCGGCGACCGGCTGCCGGGGCGGGAGCGCCCGCCGGACGTCGGCGAGGCGATGCGGGGGCTCGGTTACCTCCGCGGGGTCGACGGGAAGTGAGAGGCGAAGATGCGGAAATGGCTGGTGGTGCTCGCCCTGCTTGTCGCGGCCGGAAGCGTCGGGGCGGAGGGCGAACTCTCCCGCGGCGCCCGGGACCTCCTGGAGAGCGCGTCCCGGATGGCGAAGTCGGCGAAGCTGAACGAGAGCCAGTCGCGGATCCTCCGGAAGGCGACGGAGGGGCTCTCCCCGGAGGAGCTCTCACGGGTCGTGGACCGGGTCGCGGAACTGGAGGATCTCCCCTCCTCGGCGACGGTCCTCGCGATCCTCGAGGGGGAGCTCTACCCCCGGCTCTTCGGCCGCGAGCCGCTCGCGCTCATCGAAGGTTTCGGGCACAAGCTGCGATCGAAGGTCCCGGCCGATGCGGAAGGGCTCCTCGCGGCGGCACTGGCGCTGGAGGACTTCCGGCTGGCGTTCCATCTCGCCCCGAAGGCCGCGGTCTCGGAGAGCGCGGTCCTGCGCGCCCGGGCGGCGATCGCCTTCGGTGACCTTCGCTCGTGGGGTCATGAGCCGGTCGCCGCGGGGGAGGCGCTTTCGAAGCTCCTCGACGACCCCTCGCCCGCGGTGCGGGGGATCGCCTGCCGGCGGGCATTCGAGGCGGAGGTGGCCGCCGTGGTTCCCTTCGCCCTCGGCCATCTCGATGATCGGGAGCAGGAGAGCTTCACGGTCCGCGGTCAGGTCGAGACGATCGTCCCCGGCGCCGAGGCTCTGAAAGGACTGCTCTCGCTCACGCGGATCGAGGAGGACATGACGTGGGAGGAGTTCCGTCGCCTCTCCCCCGAACGGCGCCGGGAACTCACGATGCTCTGGGCGGCGTGGTGGGAGGAGAAGGGCGGGAAGTTCCCGCCGCCGGGGTCCCGCGAGGCCCCCTTCCGGGCGGCACCGTCGGAGGTCAGGAGCCTCATCCTCGGAAAGGACGAGACGGCCGCCTCGGTGCAATTCTGGGCCGGTGCGGACCGCACCCGGATCCGTCTCTCGATCGACGAGTTCTCCTGGGCCGCGGCGAGCCTCTATGACTTCACGGTGAGCTACCACCTGCGCTACATGGCCCAGGGCCAGCGCATGGACGACGGGGAGGACTGGGTCCGCCGGCACCCGGCGGGGGTCCCGAGGGTGCTCGCCCGCAAGGCGATCGGCTGCCACGTGCTCGTGTTCCAGTACCTGCTCGGCGAGCGGATCCGCCTCTTCGTGCGGTTCCATGATGTCTAGCCGCCCGTCGGCGGGAGCCCTCAGGCGCGCGGAAGCCTCTCGCCGACGGGCTGCTAGCCGAGGATGTCGTCGAGCGCCGTCTTCGCGTCCGCGGAGAAGTCCGAGCTCATCTGCTCGGCCGGCCCGACCTCGACCGTTCCCTCCGCCTGCGCGCGGTCGGCGCGCCGGAAGCACTTGAGCAGACTCTTGGAGGCCTCGTTGGCGTAGAGCCGGACCATGCCCACGGTGGTGGAGTCGTCGAAGATCGTCGTGAGCAATGCGCGATCCCCGATGAGCGAGAGCTGGATGCTGTCCGTCTTGCCCTGGTGGAAGAGGATCGAGAACTCGTCCTCCCCGAGGAGGCGGGCCATCTCCTTGGTCGCCGCGAACGCCCCGGCCACGAGGGCCGCGATGGAGTCGATGTCCACGAAACGGGTCACGCCCTGCTTCGTGATCATGTGCCCCTCCCGGTCCACGAGGAGGGCGCACTTGGCCTTCGACAGGTTGATGAAGTCCCGGAGGATGCGGTCGAACCGGTCGATGTCGTTCTTGTAGAAGACCAGTCGGTCCAGCCGGATCGTTTCGTTCGTCTTGCTCATTGCTCGGTCCTCGCCACGCTCTCTGGTGACTTCCCGGTCACAGCACCTTAAGCGAGTACAGCACGATACACAGGGCCAGCACGATCACTCCCCCCAGCACGAGCAGGGAGACCGGCAGTTTGCGCTTCTCGTCCGGCACGAATTTCCCGATCTGCGGTGAAGGGGTGACGACGGCGGCCGCGGTTCGCGGGGGCCGGGCCGGAGTGTTCGCCGGCCGGGACGCCGCGGTTCGCGGTCCCGGTCCGGGGGCCGCGCGATCCGGAGCCTTGAACGGCTCCCCGTCCCGGTCCGTCTGGACGGGGCTGCCAGGGACGAACCCCGGCACCCTGACTTCGCGCGGGGGAGTCTTCAGGGCCGTGTCCGACCCGCGTGACGCGTGCGCCGTCGAGGCCGCTCCTCCGCCGGCGCGCGCCGCGGTCGGCCTGGCCTTCGCGGCGGCGGCGGCGGCCGGAGCGGCCCGCACGGCGGCCGCGGCGGTTCGCGCGGCGGGAGGGGGTCGTGGTCGTGCGCCATCGGTGCCGGCGGTCACGGGGCCCGAAACGGGCCGCCGCCGGGCCGCGGAACACGCGCGGTTCATCTTGCTCAGGCTCTCGAGGACCATCGCCGAGAGCGCCTTGAGGGTCGGGAAGACGCCCTCTCCCGTGGTGGCCACCGCCTCGAAGTACGGAAGGCCGAGGGGGTTCATCTTCTCGTTCAGCTTCTCGACCGGCAGGGCTCCCGGGAGATCCCGCTTGTTGTACTGGATGACGATCGGGATCTCTTCCAGCTTCTTGCCGTACTCCGCGAGGTTGGTGCGGAGGTTCTCGAGCGACTCCAGGTTCTCCTCCATCTTCTCCGCCTGGGAGTCGGCCACGAAGATGACCCCGTCCACGCCCTGGAGGACGAGCTTGCGCGTCGAGTTGTAGTACACCTGGCCCGGCACCGTGTACAGCTGGAACTTCGTCCGCATCCCGGCGATCGTCCCGAGATCGAGGGGCATGAAGTCGAAGAACAGGGTCCGATCCCCTTCGGTGGCGATGGAGGTCAGTTCGCCCTTGTGCGTCTCCGGAGCCTTCAGGTGGACGATCTCAAGGTTGGTCGTCTTGCCGCTCATCCCCGGACCGTAGTACACGATCTTGCAGTTGACTTCCTTCAGGGCGAAGTTGATCTGCACCATGTCTCACTCCCCTCGGCTCTCTCCGGTACTCGTCAACCGTTTCATTCGGCCAGGCTCCCGATCTTCGTCGCTTCGCGGATCCGTCGGGCGGCGCTCCGGATCTCGATCGCCGCCGGACCGAGGTCGATGTCCTTCTCCAGAACGACCACCAGGTATGCGGATCCGGTATCGGTGAACACCAGCTTCCCGTGGCTTGCATTCAGGGTCAGCCGGGTGAAGTCTCCCAGGTCGCGAGCCGACAGCAGCTTCAGTGTCGAGACGACGAGAGAGGAGACCATCGCCGCCACTTTCTCCTCGTCGAGGCCCTTCCCGAGAAGCGAGGCCACGATCATGCCGTCCCGGATGACGATCATGGATCCCCGGATGCCCGCCGTCTCGTTGAGCTCCGAGAGCAGTTCACGCATGGCCCACCTCCCGCGATGCGACGAAGCTCGGCGCCGCCGCCTCCTCGACCATCACGTGGGCTCGTTCGGGCCGGATCGGCATGCCGTGCATGAGGCCGAAAGTCACTTCCCGGATCTGCGAGACGGTCAGGCCTCCGAACGCCCCCTCCACGGTGCACCAGAGGAAGTTGCCGATGTCCATTCGGCGCGTGGCCTCGTCGGCGCAGCTCCGGATGGTCTCCGTGAGGAGGGCGAAGTCGTCGTGGGGCAATCCGCGATCTCCGGTATGCTCGGAGAGCGGCTCTCCGCCCTCACCGATCGCCGTGACATTGCGGACGCCGGGTTGGTTTCCGAGTCTCCGGACGCTGTCCTTCAGCAGTCCCGAGTCGAGCCGGGCCCAGGAGGCCGCGGCGGCCGCCGCCTGACCCAGAGCGTCCACGGGGAACATGTGCGGGGAGTTCCGGAAGCAGCCCCTCATCTCCACGAGCCGCGCCAGTTCCACGAATGAGTCGCGCTCGTCCTCGTCCAGTTCGTCCTCGAGGCGGGACTCCACGGCGCGATCCCACAGGCGGGGTGACGCCGCGGCCTGCGCGAGGTCTGCGAGGTCCGAGAGGCCGGGGGTGGCAATGAGAGTGGTCTGGAACGTCTGGTCCATCTGCTTGTGGGCGCCGGTGACGAAGCAGAGGAAGGCGAGAAGGACCGTCGCCCGCTCGTTTCTCGGGTCCAGCTTGAGGACGCGCCGCAACTGCCTCTCCGCCTCCACGGCATCCTGGGCCACCCGGCTCTGGAGGAACCGGGACATCCTCACCTGGCCGATGAGGAGGTGGGCCTGCTCGTACAGGGGGAACTGCTCCAGGCACTGCTCGCAAAGGGTCAGGGCGCGATCCGTCTCCCCGAGATCGAGGTGGATCTCGGCGAGTCGGCGGAACAGGCCCGGTTCAGGGCGCTGTTGGATCTCCTCGCGCAGGGAGATGATCTCAGAGCTCTTGCGCCGGCGGTCCACGAAACGGCAGACGTCGGCGAGGCGCTCGGAAGCCGGAAACTGCGCGGCGCCCTGCTTCGCCAGCCGGTGGGCTTCCTCCAGGCGGCCGGAGGCGATGCAGGCTTCCGCCAGTGCACCGACCGTCTGCGGTGACGGTGACCGCTCGGCCGCGGCCTTCAGCTTCCGGAGGTTCCGGATCTTGCGGATCTTCCCGAGGATGCTCACGGATGCCTTCCTTGCCATGCTGCTCCCGGTCCGCGCCGGGCCGCACGATCACACCGTAAGACCATGCTCTCTGATCGACTCCGGCGGTTGATCGGGTTGAGCCAAATCCGCCTTCCGCTCACAGCCGGAGGAGGTAGACACGGCCGCTTCCGGTGGCCAGGAGCAGCGACTCTCCGATCACGGCGCCCGCCGCCACGGTCTCGGTTCCGCCTTCCGGCGCCAAGGGCAGATCCACCTTCCAGCGCGGGACGACCCCGTCCGCTCCGCTGTCGAGCGCGAGGACACTCCCGGTCTCGGTCGCCACGAGCACCAGGTCTCCCGTCACGCACGCGAGGACCCGTGCCGGGGAGCCGAGGGCGAGGGTCGAGTGGATTCTCCCGGCCCGGAGGACCCGGAGCCCGCCGTCCTCGCCGGCGAGAAGGAAGTTTCCGGCCGCGGCGACCGGCGCCGACCGGAGGGGAGTCCCCAGCGAGAGATCGAAGATCGTCGCGCCGGTGCCGGCATCGAGGCCGACGACCCGGCCATCCGGTCGGGCCACGCAGACGACGCCGTCCTCCACCGCGGGGCCGAGGACCATGCGGTCGGCGAAGCCCGGCGGCACCACGTCGAAGCACGTCTCGCCGCTCCGGAGGCTGAGTGCCAGTACGTGTCCGTTCACCGTGGCGACGAAGACGCGATCCCCGACGATCAAGGGTTGCTCCCGCACCTCCCCCGGCAGGCGGCGCTGCCATTGCTCGGCGCCCGTAGCATCGTCGAGAGCCGCGATCCCGGCCGTCGTGTCGGCGACCAGGAGGACGAGGCCGTCGGTCGAGAGACCCGCATAGACGCCCCCCGGACGTTTCTGCCTCCACCTCGGCGGGCCGCCTTCCGGCGAAAGTGCCACCACCTCGCCGTCGACCGAGGCGGCGAACACGCGCTCGCCGGCCGCGGCGGGGGTCGCGGCGATGCCCCCGATGCACTCGAACCGGTGGATCTCCTTCAGTGCCTGCCGGTCCGTGGAGATCCGATAGACCACGCTGTTGCGGGTGGCGAAGATCGCCTGCGCGCCGGATACCGTGGCGCCGGCTTCGACCGCCCCGGAGAGGGCCGCCTCCCAGACGAGTTCCTTCCGGAGCGCGACGGTGACCCGTGCGAGGTCCCGGATCCGCGGGAGATCCTGACCACCTCTCTCGGGGTCCGCCGCGAGCAGGTCTTCCGTGGCCGGCAGGAAACCGGCGCTCGCGAAGGACAGGTGGAGGTCGGTTCCCGGTCGCCAGCGCACGAACCCCGGCGTCGTGACGCCGCTGTCCGCGCCGTTCGCGAAGACCCGGGCCCCCGACGGGACGCTTTCGACGCGCACCGGCAGTTCCACCGCCTCGAGGATCTCGGCCAGCCAGTACTCGCTGAGGAGGGCCAGAGCCTCGACCCGGGCGTCTTCCATCGAGCCCGCGTCGGCGAGTTCGCGGATGTGCCGGAGCCGTCCGCCGATTGCTTCGAGATCCTCCGAGAGCGAGGCGATCACCCGGTCGATGCCGACCTCCGCGAAGGGAGTCCGGTCCGCCGCGATCTCCCAGGCCCTCCGGTAGAGGTCCAGGGCCATCGTCGGACGGCCGCGGACGAGGTTGTGCTCGGCGCCCGCCGCGAGTTCGATCGCCCGCTGCTGGACCTTTGCCCGAACCGACTCGAGGACGCTCTCGTAGCGGCTTCGGGCGAGACGGAGCTCCTGCTGCTTCCCCACCGCCTGGTTCCGCGCGCTCGAGAACTTGTACTGCTCCGCCACTTTCTCCAGGTTCTGGATGTCGGCCTCGACCTGCTTCGCGTACCGGGTCCGGAGCTGATCCGCGTCACGGACGATCCGCGCGACCTTCGAGACGTCGATGTCCGTCCCGAGGAGGTGGGTCTCCAGGGCTTCCAGTTCCGAGAGGGTGGCCCGGACTTCCTTGTCGAGCGCCGAGAACGTCTGACCGGCACGCGACTCCTCGTTCGCGATGCTCTTGCGGGCGTCCATCTCGTAGCCCAGGTAGGCATACGCCAGGAACCCGACGCAGAGGACGAGGACGCCTACCAGCACGAGCTGCCGGAGCCCTCGCTTCACCTTCTGCTTCTTCGCGAGCAACTGCTCCAGCCGCTGGTACACGTCGTCCCGGGACCGGTCGATCGACAGGACCCGGCGAAGGATCCGGATGACCTGCTCCCAGTCCTTCTTCCGGGTGTACCAATCGGCCATCCGCAGGAACTCGTCCACGGCGGCGGGGGCGCGGCCCGAAGCCAGGTAGAAGTTGATGAGCAGGTTGCGGATGGAGGAGTCCTCGGGGGCATGCTCGAGGAGGGTCTTCAGCAGATCGGTGGCCTGCTGATGCTCCTTGATCTCGAACAGACAGGTCGCGAACGCCTTCCCCTTCTCCACGACCTGCGGGAGCCGGTCCGCGAGCTCGTCGGAGTGCTCATGGAAGAGATCGACGACCATACGGCCGGCCCGGAGGTCGGTGGGCAGGAGGGCGCTCGCCCGGAGGGTGAACTCGAACGGCTCGGTCACCGCGCCGGCCTCACGCGCCATCTCCGCGTACTTGAGGTAGCATCGTGCGGCCTTCTCGATCTCCCCGGATCCCTCGTACGCCTCCCCGAGGACCTTCGCGGTGGTCGGAGCGGCCCCCCCGATCTCGAGGAGGCGCTCGAGGAACTTCACCGCCTCCCGCGTGCGACCTTCATCGAGCGCCTTCTTCGCCTCCGCCGAGAGGTCTTCCGCGGGGACGGACTCCACCGCGCCCTGCTCCAGCAGGAGGGAGAGGACCTGGCAGACCTCGAACCGGTTGCCGTGGGAGAGGTCGACGATCTCGTCGACGTCGTTCCGGCCGTCGATCGCTCCGAGGACCTTGTCGATCCACGGCTCCTCGAAGACCTCGTGGGACAGCTCCATGTTGCGCCCGGTGTACCGGAAGATGTCGCCCGTGGAGGGGACCCGGGCCCGGATCATCTCCCACTCGTCGATGCGCCGCGCCGCCTCCATGATGAGGCTGTTCACGTTGAACGTGACCCGGGTGGCCGTCCCGCCGGGACCGCCCGGCTCCTCCGGAGGGGTTCCTTCGCGGAACTCGAAGGTCAGGTCCTTGCGGATGAAGAGATTCTGGATCTCCTCCTCGATCTCGATGCGCTGGGCGTCGTCGATCACATCGGCGGGCAGGTTTCCCTGCTCGCGAAGGACGGCCGCGAGGGAGAGGCCTTTCTCCTGCGCCTCCGCGACGGCCGCCTCGAGCTGCTCCGGAGGGATCTGGTCGTACCGGAGCAGGATCCGGCCGAGGGAATCGCGCTCCGCGTCCCCGCGCGAGAGCATGGCGACTCCATCGGGCGAGAAGTGGATCGTCTTCCTCGTGTCCCCGTCGAAGATGTCCAGAGTGCCTTCCTTCTGGTTGATGGAAAGCATCTGGAAGATGTTCGCCAGGTCGACGCTGTTCAGGTTGCCCTTGAGCGACATCTCGCGCCTTCTTCCGCCTCCGCGGCCGTCGGCCGTCCGCCGCGGGGTGGACGGCCACACCTTTTTCGTCGAAGCGACTTCCGGCGCTGGCTAGACTCTCCCGTGGAAAGAGGCCGGCCCGCGCCGGACGGAAACCGCCGCGCCGGCAGCACGCTCCGGCCATTCCGGCGCCTGGTCAGATATCGACCCCCTGCGGCGGGTCACTTGAGGCGGAAGCGAGGGGCGGATGCTCGGGCTCGGATCACGCCTGAGATGGTTGTACGAGCGCCTGGCGGTGCTCCCGCTGCTCCTCATCTCCGCCCGCTACCACCGATACCGGGACAATCCGCGGGCCGCGAAGGACCGGCTCCAGAAGGCCGTCGTCATCGCCCCGGCCTC
>JALOQY010000248.1 GCA_025459285.1 Planctomycetota bacterium
AGAGGTGGCCGCCGTGCCCGGTGTCAGGTCGGTGAAGGTCGTGCCCGGGACGGGCTTCGTTCCGCCCTCGCTCCTCCGTTCGCCCGATGTCGACACTCCCACCCGCGTGCTGCTGGTGGACGACGAGCGCGACTTCGTCCACACCCTCTCCGAGCGATTGAAGACCCGGAGCCTCGACTCCGCCGTGGTCTACGACGGCGAGGAGGCCCTCGAGTTCATCGAGCGGGAGGAGCCGGAGGTCATGGTACTCGACCTGAAGATGCCGGGCATCGATGGCATCGAGGTCCTCCGGCGGGTGAAGAAGGAGCACCCCTCGATCGAGGTGATCATCCTCACCGGCCACGGCTCGGACCGGGAAGAGGCGCTGGCGGCGGAACTGGGGGCGTTCGCCTACTTGAAGAAGCCGGTGGACATCGATCTCCTGTCCCGGACCATGCGGGAGGCCTATGACCGGATACGGAAACGGCGGTCCTGACCGCGACACGGCCGAACCGGAGAACGACGCGGGACCGTCCGTGCCGCAGACGGCGGCCGAACACCTCGTGACGGACGACGAGCGCCGGCGGGAGGAGTCGCGTTACCGCCGCCTGTGGCGATCCGCCGTCGCCGTGACCCTCTCGGTCGCCCTGGCGCCGCTGTTCCTCATGCTGGTGGTGAACCACTGGCTGGAGCAGACGTCGGCGGAGAACCAGATCCGGTCGGACCTGACGCGCGTGCTCTCCGACACCACGCGGTCCCTGAGCTTCATCATCCGGGAGCGGCTCTCGGCGTTGCAGTTCCTGGTGGAGAACGAAGGGTACACGGGTCTCGAGGAGCCCGCCGCACTCGTCGCCACCCACCGGCACCTGAAGTCGGCGTTCGGCGGCTTCGTGGACCTCGGGCTCATCGACGACGACGGCGTGCAGCGCCATTACGTCGGTCCCTACTCCCTCTCCGGTCACGACTACCGGCAGGACCCGTGGTTCCATGGAGCAGTGGTCCGGGGGAACTACGTCAGCAACGTCTTCCTCGGCCATCGCGACTACCCTCATTTCGTCATCGCGGTCCGGGGCGAACGGGAGGACAACCGGCCCTTCGTGCTCCGCGCGACGCTCGACATGGACCTCATCGCGAAGCTCGTGGCCCTTCAGAACCGCCGCGGCGCCGACGAGGTCTTCCTCGTCGACTCGGAGGGGACGCTCCAGACGCCGACCCGGAGCCTCGGAGGGGCCCTGGAGGCCTGCCCGTTGCCCGTTCCGCCCTACTCACCGGAGATCGAGATCTCCGAGGAGATGTGCCGCGGCCGGCCGGTGATCCTCGGCTACGCCTACATCGAAGGGTCGCCGTTCATCCTCATCGCGCTCGAGTCCGTGGAGCGGGGGCTTTCGAGCTGGATCCGCACCAGCCCGGCCCTCCTCGTCTTCTTCGCGATCAGCGCGGTCCTGATCCTCATCGTCGTGTTCTGGTCGGCCTCGCTCCTGGTGCGGCAGATCCGGATCGCCGACGAGCGGCGCATGCGCATGTTCCACAGCATCGAGTACACGAACAAGATGGCGACCATTGGCCGGCTCGCGGCCAGCGTCGCCCACGAGATCAACAACCCGCTCGCGATCATCAACGAGAAGGCAGGTCTCCTCGGGGACATGGTCTCGGCCACGCCGGGGTGGCCGCACCGGGAGCGCGTGAAGGGGGTGCTCGAGTCGATCGGGAAGTCCGTGGGCCGGTGCAGCGCGGTCACGCAGCGGCTGCTCGGGTTCACGCGCCGGATGGACCCCCGGCGGGAGACGCTCGACCTCGCGGATCTCCTGCGGGAAGTGTTCGGGTTCCTCGGCAAGGAGACGGAGCACCGGAACATCGAGGTCCGATTCGACCTCCCGGAGGACCTGCCGCCGATCGAGAGCGACCGCGGGCAGTTGCAGCAGGTCTTCCTCAACATCCTGAACAACGCCATCGCCGCGGTGGCCTCCGGCGGGAAGATCGAGATCGGGGCCGCGCCACTCGCCGCGAACCGGGTGGAGGTCTGGATCCGCGACAACGGCTGCGGTATCTCCGAGGAGAACCTGAAGCACATCTTCGAGCCGTTCTTCTCGACCAAGGGCGACTTCGGCACGGGGCTCGGGCTATCGATCACCTTCGGGATCGTGAAGCGGCTGGGGGGCGAGATCCGGGTCCAGAGCCGGGAGGGCGTCGGTACGACGTTCACGGTGCGGCTGCCGGTGAAGGCGGAAGGGAGGGCCGGATGACGGGGGAAGGCGCGCGGCTCCTGATCGTCGACGACGAGGAGGAACTCGTCAGCGCGCTCGTGGAGCGACTGATTTTCCGGGGCTATGCCGTCGAGGGCGCGGCGGACGGGCGGCAGGCCCTCGCCCGGGTGAAGGAGCGGCCGTTCGACGTGGTGGTGGCGGATCTGAAGATGCCCCGGCTCGGAGGGATCGAGCTCATGCGGACCCTGCGGCGGGACTTCCCGCACCTCCGGGTCATCCTGATCACCGGCCATGGGCGGCCGGACGAGCAGGTGGCGGCGCTGGCCGACATGGCCGACGGCCTCCTCCTGAAACCGTTCGCCATCGAGGCGCTCGTCGCGAAGGTCGAGGAAGTGCTGGGCCGGGGGCCGGGAGGCCGACGTGGCTGACGGGGTGGAGCGGGATCGGGGCCTCCGGTTCTTCGGAGCGGTGGCGGCCAGCGTCGGCCACGACCTGAACAACGTGCTCTCCACGATCGAGCAGGTGGGGGGACTCCTGTCCGACCTGCTCGCCGCGGGAGGCGCCGTCGACCCGAAGAAGCTCGCCCTGATCCCGGAGCGGCTCCTGCGCCAGACCCGACGGGGGGTGGCGATCGTGAAGCGGCTGAACCAGCTCGGCCACACCGTGGATGTGCGCCGCCGGGGCATCGACCTCGTGGATTCCCTGCGCGGCCTCGCGGTGCTCATGGAGCGGATGGCGGCCCGGCGCAGCGTGACGCTGGCCGTCTCCGGTCCCGAGGCCGGCGTGAGCCTCGCCACCGATCCCTTCGGTTTCACCGTCCTCTTCTACGAGGCGTTCCTCCACGCCATCGGCGGCGTTCCCGCCGGCTCCGCGGTCGCGGCGGTGGTGGAGGGGGGCGCCGAGGGCGCGACGGTCACGGTGACGGGCGGGGCCTGGGGGAGCGTCCCGGAAGTGGTGGCGGCCTGCGCGCCGGCCCTCGGGGCCTTTGTCGGGTCCGCCGGTCCGGACCGGCTGCGGGTCACGCTGCCGGCGGGGCTCTGAGAGCGTGAGCAGTGATCCCCCGCGAGCCGCGCCGGGGCCGACAACGAGGCCGCGCGGGATGATTGCTCACGCTCTGGGACTACCAGCTCTTCGAGCCGAGGATGTCGTCGATCGTGCCCTTCATGCGCTTCTCGACGAGGAGCGTCTTCTTCACCTTCGCGGTGCGGATCTTCTCCATCAGGGCATCGATGTCCGCCGGCTTCTCCAGGAAGTCGGCGGCGCCGAGCTTGATCGCCTGCACGCCCTTCTCCACCGTGGCGTGGCCGGTGAGGAGGATGATCTGGAGTTCCGGCCGCTCCTCGCGCAGGCGCTCGAGGGTCTCGATGCCGTCCATGACCGGCATGACCATGTCGAGGACGACGACATCGAAGTCCCCCTTCTTCACCTTGTCGAGGGCCTCCAGACCGTTCCCCGCGGTGTCCACCCGGAGGCCGCGGGACTCGAGCCGCTCCGAGAGCAGTTGCGCGAACTCGTCTTCGTCATCCACGAGCAGGATTCGTTCGCCGTTCATGGCTCACCTCTCTCCCGAGATCCTAGCACCGCCCCGCCGCCCCGCCCGGGCAAATCGACCCAGGGTCATTCTTCCCGCCCTGCGACGATTCGGACGACGGGTTGCGCCTCCTTCGCCGCCGAGAGGGCCACCACACGCCGCGTCACGCGCTCGGAGGGCCGTCCGACGTTCTCGATCACCGTGACGAGGACCGTCGTACGGAGCGAAAGCCGGTTCCGGTCGGTGGAATAGAGCGTCACCGCGACCTCGTAGACGCCCGGCACCGGCTCCGGCAGGAGGAAAATCTCCGGGCCGAAGCCAGCCGTCACGTCGCGCGTGATGGATCCGCCGATCGCCGTCTTCGTGTGTTGGAAGGAGCACTCCTCCCCTCGGGGGTCGGTGACGTGGAGATCGACGTCCGTGCCATCGCTGTTCCACACGATCACGACGACGAGACCCGGTGCGCCGAGACCCCAAGTCTCCTCCAGTTCCGCACGGCGCGCGACGTCCCCCGTCCGGGCGATGAAGCGGGCGGCGTCGAAGGCGACGACGCGGCGGAACTCCGCGAAGCGGTCGTCGAAGCGCCCGGCGAGGGCGACCTCGATCCACAGCCGGGCCAGTCCGTGTTCGCCGGCGGCTTCGTGACAGAGCGCCAGGGCCCGGAAGCTCTCCGGCTCGAAGGGCCGGGCGCGCGCCGTGCGCCGGAGAAGACGGCTCGCCGGCTCGAAGAGCCCCCGCTCCATGGCGTGGTACGCCACCTCCCGGGCGACCGCGGTGTCGCCGGGATTCATCTCGACGAGCGAGGACAGGACGCGGAGCGACTCCGCGCCGCCGGAGCGGGCGAGCCGTCGGTTGGCCTCCGCAACCACGTCGTCGGGGGCGATCCTCCCGGACGAGAGGGCCTCCACCCAGGCGTCGGGCACCAGGCCACGAGTCGCGAGGTCGCCGCCCCTCCCGCCAGAGCCGCTCTCGAAGACCGACTCCGGCAGCGCGTCTGCGAAGGTCCAGACGGCCTCCGGAAGTTCGAGGTGCACTCCCGGGCAGTCGGCGAGGGTCCGGAGCCAGGCCAGAAACCGCTCCTTCTCCGATTCCCGGCGCGAGCTGTCGAGAGCCTCGGCGATGTGCCGGTCCACCTGGAGCGTCCGCACCGTGGTCCCGTCGTCGCGCGCCTCGATCCCCTGGCGTCGGTAGTCTTCCTCCGTCTCGAGCATCAGGAGCGAACAGGTCCGGCCGACGACCCGGAAGTGTGATGCGACGGCCGAGGCATCCATCTCCGTCGCTGACCCGAGAGCCTCGAGCTGCGCCGTGGCGATCTCTCCGAAGACGCGGGGGGCGAGCGGCGACTCGATGAGCGTCGCGGGACGGATCGTGAACGTCCGCTCCTCGTCGTCCCGGGCGAGGGTGAGCCTGATCGTGGAACCGGCCACCGGGCGTCCCCGACCAGCCAGGGTGAGGATCTGTCCGGGATAGACCGCCGTCGGACGTCCGGCGAGGAGGATGTCGGTCCCCCCGTCCACCGCGACGCTTCGGATCCGCCAGGGCCGCTTCGAACAGGCACCAGCCGCCGCTTCCACCGATTCTCCGCCGGCCATGGCGAAGACTGCGCCGCCGGTCTCGCGGGCCAGCGTCTCGAGGGTCAGGACATCCGTCCCCGGCTGCCCGGTCCGGTACGCGAAGACGGGCCCGGGCATCTCGCGGGGCAGTTCGTCGCCCCAGTTCGAGGCGCCATCGGACAGCAGGAAGAAGTCCGCGCGGCCGGCACCGAATGGCGAAGCGGCCGCGGCGCGCAGGGCCGCTCCGAGGTCGGTGGCTCCTTCCGGCGCGATCCCGTCCATCTCCGCGAGAAGAGCCTCGACCTCCGACTCGGTGTTAGCGGAGGCCCCCTCGCGCCACCATGCGGGCTCGATGTCGAAGAAGAGCACCGCGAACTCACGTATCGAGTCGCGGTTCGCCCGCAGGATGGCCGGGAGAAGGCGGCGCCAGAGGGCGAAGCCATCGGGGTTCGCCGAGAGCGAGACGTCCACGAGGAAGACCGCCGCCGGTCGCCCCGCGGCGGGCTCGTCGGGGATCTCAGGAGCGAGTCGGGCGGCGAAGAAGTCCCCGACGTCGGGGTCGGCGCCCGTGAGGAGCGTCGGACCCGGCGCGGGCAGGCGCACGCGGACGCCGGCCTCCCCTGGATCGGTGAAGTGGAGGATGCCGCCCCTGTCCTCGAGGGCCGGAGGCTCGACCTCGTATGCGGTACCCCGCGCCACCGTCAGCGTGACGTTTCGTCCGGGGAGGCCGGCCGGCAGGCCGAGGTGGAACTCCATGTTGTCCCCGACCGGGACCAGATCCAGGTCGTATCCGATCACGACCCGGTGGATCCGGTTCGGATCGAGGGGAAAGACGCGCGCCGAGAAGACCCCACCCCCGGCCCACTCGAGGAGGGCGGGGTCCACACGGCGGCGCACGGTCTCGTGGTAGGCCCGCACGGCCTTTTCCCGGCGGACCATGCGGGCCTCCTTCAGTAGCCCGGGAACACCGGACGCACCGGCCCCGCCGGGGAGGTCCGGCGCGACCCGACCGGACGGGATCCCCGGAGTCCACTCGGCGGCGCCAAAGGCCAGTCGGAAGGGCGAAGCGCCCTCGGGCAGCCGGAGCTGGAACGTGCCCTCCAGGGTTCGGTCCCGGTCGTTCTCGAAGGCGAGATCGAGGATGACCCGGGCCCGGAAGCCGTCGATCCGCACCTGGGCGGAGCACCCGCGGAGCGGGAGTTCCTCATTCTCCCCCACCGCCATTCGGATGGAGTTCGGCGGCAGGTCCGAAGTCCGCGAGCCGGCCGGCTCGGGCATCGGCTCCCCGCGGCTCCCGCCGGGTCTCAGGATCCGGTTCGGGGGGATGAAGTTCGAGAGTCGGATGGCGAGACCGTCGGATCTTTCGAACCGTGGCTGGCGGGCTGTCTGCCCGGAGCCGGACCCGCCGGACGGCGCGAGGCTGATGTCCTCACCCGGCCACGAATCCGGCGGTGCAACCAGATCCCGGACGCTGTAAACGCGCAGGACCGGCGGATCGCCGATCTGGGCGGCCTGGGCGATCTCCGTGTCGAAGTCCGGGACGTAAGGGACGTTCTCCTCGGGCGAGGAGCAGGCGAGGAGCGACAGCACGAGGGCGATGGCGACGCGGCGCATGGGCACCTCCTCTGGTCCGAGACTCGTCGTTCCCGGTCACGCCCCGGTCCCGGGCCGGTCACCGTCCGGTTGCCGCCCGGTCACTCGCCCGTCACGACCGGGTGGCATGCGCCACGCCGGGCGCCGGGCGGGCGCGAGGTCTGGCACCGAACGCGTCAAAATGGTGACTCGGGGCCCGGCCCCGAAGTGGTCAAATGGGGGCGAGGAGGTGGCCATGGACCGGATGGTCTTCGTGGCGTTCGCTCTGCTGCT
>JALOQY010000249.1 GCA_025459285.1 Planctomycetota bacterium
GATGTGGTGCAGGTGCACGATCGGGTTCGTGCAGCCCGGCACCTGGCACAGCCCGTCCTTGCGCGCCAGCACCGCGAGCCTCGCCTTCGGGCGGCGCGTCCGCCGGTCCTCGTCCTTCCAGATCCCGAGGAAGTAGATCCCCGTGGCCGCCAGCGCCTGACCCTCCCGCACCCGCTCCACGGGCTCCGTCGGGCCGAGGAGCCCCGCCAGCGCCCCCCGCGCCGCCTCGATCGACTCCCGGATCGACTCCATGGCCTGGGCCGGGCCCCACAGCCGCAGGAACCCGAGTGCGCGATCCTGCCGCATTTCTTCCGCCTCCGCCTCCCGCTCCATCTTCTCCGCCGATTGCCGGGCGGCCTTCTCCACCTTCGCCACCGCCTCCGGGTCCGCGGGCGTCACGACCTTCACCAGGGTCAGGGCTTTCGCGTAGCTGATCTTCCCCACGCGCAGCGCCTCCCGCACCTCTGGCCGCGCCTCCATCTTCCGATCCAGCCAGATCCGCTCCCGCACCGTCCGTGGGGAGAGGCCGAGCCGGTCCCGCGTGTACTCCTCGAAGCTCCGGTAGCCGAGCACCGACCAGTGGCGCGCGTCCCGGAAGCTGCGCAGCATCGCCCCCAGGGGCTCGGTCAGCCGCTCCCGGGCCCACACCAGCCGCCGCGCCCGGTCATGGAGCGCCGCGGGATTGTGGCAGAAGGGGTCCGGCCCCTCCTCCACCAGCTTCGAGGCCTCCGCCAGCACTTTCAGTTCCCGCTCCACGTCCTCCCGGACCACGTTCCACGCCGCCGCGGCTTCCGGGGCCGGCTCCGGAACGGGAGCATCGGCCTCCGCCTCCTCCGCCGGCATCAGCTTTCCATGCCCTCCGAGCCATTCCCACGCTATCGTCTCCTGCGCCACCCACCGCGGCGTCCCCGGCCCGAGGAGGTCCTGGGCCAGGGAGACGGCCGCGTCGTAGACCGTCCGCTCGTCCCCGGTCATGGGGATGAACAGCCGCCCGCCCGGGGCTTCCTCCGACACCGGCTCCCCGCCGATCTCCTCCACCCGCCGGGTCAACTCGGCGAGGCTCGTCTTCATCGCGTAACCGACCCAGGCGCTCTCCAGTTCGGGCGAGCAGACTCTGGCGATGGCCAGCGCCTTGTTCGGCGTGATCGCCCCGCAGAGGATGGCCCGGCGCAGGACTTCCTTGCCCTTCGTCTCCCGGGAGAGCTTCAGGAACCCGTAGCCGGTGCGGGGCGGGATCCCGAGCTTCTCCCGCATGTAGTCCTTCTCGCGGACGCAGTGGAGTTCGGCGAGCCGTTCGGTGGCGAAGAGCTCCCGCAGGGTGTCGCCGATGGCGAGGGCCAGGGCGCCATGGCCGGCGGCGACGGCGCGGAGTTCCTCGTCGGCCTTCCGGGCCTCGAGGAGCCGCTCCGAACAGCCATGGTCCACGAACGCGATCATGCTGCCTTCACCTTACTCCATGGGGGTGACACGCGCACTCGCCCGCCTGACAAAGAACGTACACGTTGGGGGTGACACGGCCCGCCGCCCGGAGCGCCAGGCCACCGCTGCCCTGCCGTGACCAAGTGCGACTCGAAACATCCGCATTTCCGTCTCCGGCCTGCGCCGCTCTCTCGACCCTTGCCGCCACCATACTCGACGGGGGTGACACGCGCACCCGCCCGCCCCGACACCATACACCTTGGCGGTGACACGACCCGCCCCCGCCACGGCAGAGAGGGTACTCGGAGGGAGTGACACGTCCTGCCGCCCGTAGAGCCACGTCACCTCCGCTCTGCCGCAACCAAGTGCGACTCGCAACATCCGTATTGCCCTCTCCCGTCCGCATCGACCTCTCGATCCATGTCGCAAGCATACTCCCCGGGGGTGACATGGCCCGGCCCCCGGCTCGACAGGGAGCGTACCCGGTGGAGGTGACACAAGCCGACGCCCGGGACGCCACGCCACTCTTGCCCCGCTGCGACAAAAGGCGACTCGAAACATCCACATTACCCTCTCCCGTCCGCATGATCCGGGGACTCGTCGGCTCGGGGGCTTGCTGGTTCGGGCGTTGTGATCCGGGGACATTGGAAACTTGTCAACTTGCCGGTGGCCGGGTGGCATGCGTTTCCGTCGGATCGGCCGGGTCGCCGGCGGGCGGGGATTCCCGCCTGGCGGGCAAGTTGACAAGTTACCAACGTCCCCGTCAGCGGAAGGTGCCCTTGCCGGCGCCGGACCCCTTGAAGTGGACGCCGGCCTCCGCCGCGCGGTGGAGGAGACCGGGGATCCGCACCGAGACCGGCAGGTCGACCGGCGAGCCGCGGTGCGCGAGGCCGGGATCGAGGCCCGCCGCCCGGAGGCCCGGGGCCAGCGTCAGCCCCTTCAGTTTCGCGCGGAAGAGGATCGTCGCGGGATCGGTGCGCGAGCGCTTCGCGGTGAGGGTGCCTTCGGCCGACTTCGCCCGTCCCCGGGCCCCGAAGGTGAATTCGACGGTCTGCCCCGCCACCGAGAGCACCGCCGTCCCCCCCGCGAGGTCCGGCGGCGGCGCGGGGAGCGTGACGGTGGCGGCCAGCGTGCAGCGGTCCCCGCCGGCGCGGCCCGAGAGCTTCCCGGCGAAGGCGTCGACGGCGAGCGGACCCGGCGGAGCGGGCTCGTAGGTGGCGGTGACGACGGTGTCCTCCCCGGGCATGACCAGGGTGGTCTCCGCGGCGCCGGCGTCGGCCACGGTGGCGCCGATCCACCCGGCGAAGACCATCCCCTCCGGCGGCGCGTCGGCCGCGATGGCCACCGGGGTCCCCGCCGCGTACTCCCCGCCGCCCGAGCCGGAAATGACGGTGAGGGTGAAGGCCGCTGGCGGTTGCGCGTCCAGCCCGTCGGCGATCGCGGCGAGCAGGGTCCCCGCGGGGTCGTCGCCGGAGAGTTCCCAGAACATGGCGCCGCCGAGGCCCTTCGCCACGACGTAGTCCATCTTCGCGGCCGCGGAGACCGGGTCTTCGTATGTCCAGAAGCGCTGCGCGACCGGATCGAAGAGCCAGGGGGCCCCCGAGGCGGCGTCGCGGTGCCGCTCGTACGAGGGGCCGAGCCCGGCGAGGACCTCGTAGTCCTCGACGCCCGCCTCCCAGGCGCCGGGGGCGGGGCCGGTGCCGGTCTCGAAAAGGCCGGCGCCGCCCGGTCCCGCCGGCACGCCCTGCCAGCCCCGTCCGTAGAACGGCACGCCGAGGTTCAGCTTCCCGGCAGGTGCTCCCGCGGCGAGGTACGCGTCGACGGCGGCACCGGCGGAGAGGCCCTGGCCGGCGGCGGGGTCGCCGTCGGGCTCGAAGAGCGGCGCGTGGAAGTTCGTCGCCGCCTCCCACGTTCCGTGGAAGTCGTAGGTCATGAGGTTGATGAAGTCCACCACCGCCGCGACCTCCGCGATCTCGATCTTCACGAGCTTTTCGGGGCCCGCCGGCGCGGCGATCGAGAGCAGGTACTCCCGGCCGTCGATGACCCCCTGCTCGTCGAGCCTTCGGCGGAACTCCTGGAGGAGGAGCGTGAAGTTCCGGGTGTCCTCCGGGCGGAAGTCGTTGGTCATGCCGGGCGCCGCCGGATACTCCCAGTCGATCTCGAGCCCGTCGAAGATGCCGGGGAAGGAGAGGTCCGGCGCGAAGTTCCCGCTGATGAAGAGGTCGACGGCGGAGGTGGCCAGATCCTCCCGCGAGGCGGGCGTCAGCGCGGCGTCGGAGAAGTGGCGCGACAGGGTCCAGCCGCCGATCGCGGCGAGCACCTTCAGGTGGGGGTGGAGGAGTTTCAGTTTCCGAAGCTGGTTGAAGTTGCCCCGCAGGACGCCCGCCTCCCAGGTGTCGGCGATGCCGTCCACGCTCTCGCCCGCGGTGAACGCCTTGTCGTGGTCGGCCCACGTGTCCGCGAGGTGGCACTTCAGGTCGCTGCCGACGCCGGCGAAGGCGTAGAGGAGATGGGTCATCCGGGCCGCGGATCCGCTGTCCGCGACGTTCTTCACGAAGTACTGGCGGCCGTAGATGCCCCACCCGATGAAGTAGCCGACGACCCGGCGCGGCGGGGGCGCGTCCGCCCCGATGGGGGCCGTGGTCGCGAGGAGCAGTCCGGCGAGGACGAGGTGGCGGACCTTCATGGACCTCCGCGGCGCGGCGGCTTCTGCTCCGCCCGGGCGGGGATTGTCGGCGTGTCACGGGCTGGTGTCAACGGAACCCCGGGCCCTCGTCGCCGCACCCGAGGCGGGTCAGAGCGGCGAGCGGAGGGTCTCGACCAGGGCGGAGCCGTTCGTCTCCAGGCGGTAGAGGCGCGTGTCGGCGTCCCGGAGGACGACGTTACGCAGCACGTTGTCGCCGCCACGGAACCAGAAGACGGTGGTCGGGCCGGAGGGGACCACCGCGACGAGGACGCCGTAGTGCTCGGGGACGACCACCGACTCCCGGATCTCGACGCGGCGCCGGACTTGCGTGTAGTCGCCGCCCCGTGTGACGCCCACGGAGATGTCCGTGCGCTCCTCCGTCAGGTGGGAGAGGAACGCGCCGAGGGGTGAGGTCGTATCCTGGGCGCGGGATCCGGAAACGAAGAGGACAACCGACAGCGCCGCCGCGGCGGCAAGGATCGCGATCGTTCGCACGGCAATCTCCTGGGTAAAGGGGATCTCGCTTGGACGGGCTGCCCCCCGCCCCACTTCCAGGGCGGGAAGATTGACCCAGGGTCATTCTTCCCGCCCGGGAGGAATGACCCAGGGTCACTTTACCCGGTTTCGCGGGCGCCGACGAAACGGGGCCGGCGCTCGCGCGCCGGCCCCGGAGGATGCTCTGCGGAGGGGGGGGCCCGGAAGTCGGTCCTTGAGCTACTCGCTGTCCGCCGGCTTCTGCGGCTGGAACTCGGGCCGGAGCGCGCAGGATTCGAGGATCTTCTTCTCGTCCTGTTCGACCTTGGCCTTTTCGGCCGCGATCTCGGCCTCCGCCGTTTCCACTTCCCTCTTGAGCTGCGGGTTCGGCTTCTCCTCGAGCTTCTGCTTGTCCCGCGTGACGGCCTGCTGCTTCACGTCGATCTTGTCGAAGCTGTCGAGGATCTCCTTGTACTTCTTCGAGAACTCCTTCAGCGTCATCGTGAAGCTCTTGTCCCAAGTCGCTTCCATGAGCTTGGTGAACCCGGACAGGGAGTTCGCGCGCTTGCCGGTGACGTTCGCGACCAGCTTCGCCGCGGGATCGAAGAAGTAGAAGGCTGGAGCCTCCTTCATGTACTTCTTCTGGAGCTCCGCGTCAGGGATCTCCTGGACGTTCACCTTCAGGCAGTTGAAGTGCTTGAGGGCGATGCCGACGGGCTCGGCCCGGAAGATCGTCCCGTCGATGTTCTGGTTGACCTTCTCGTTGGTGGGGTCGGCAAGCCAGACCACCGTGGGCTGATTGCCGGGCTTCAACTCACCGAACATGCTCTTGATCTTGTCTTCTACGGGGAGGGCTGTCTCCCCGTACGCGGCCCCGCTCGTCTTCTCGGCCAGGCTCAGGTTCTTCCACGAGACCTGGATCCGCTGACTCGCGGCGCCGCAGCGGCCGCCACCTCAGCCTGCGTCGGCCGGAACCGGCAGCATCTGCCAGCTCGCGGCCAGGATCAGGGCGGTCATCGCCCCGTAGACCAGCACTCTGCGCATCGAAAGTCCTCCATGATGGGATGCTCCGGACGGCACCCCGCGCCGTCCCGGGCACGCCCGGTACCATACGGTCCTTTCCACAGTATACGACAGGCCTTCCGGCCTTGTCACCTGATTCATCCGCTCAATTCAGCGTGTGCTCCACGTGAAAAAGGCCCGCTCGACCGCCTTCTCCCAGGTCTCCGGGGTCGCCGCGCCCTGGTCCGTGTGCTGCTCCATGACCGCCTCCCAGGAGAGGAAGCGCCGCTTCGCCAGGTCGATGCGGAGCGTCTCCCGTCGCGTGATGAAGGAGACGGGCTGGCCCTGCGTCGCCGTCCGCACGACGGCCTCGGCCTCCACGCGGGCGACGGGGCCGTCCGGTCCGTCCGAGACCTCCGCGAGGCGGGCCTGCATCTTCACGCCGGTCTGGCCGAGGGCCAGCAGACGCCGGGGGTCGCGGCCCGGCATCCACGCCTGTCCGACGGCCACGGGCGTTCCCGGCACAAGGCTCGCGGCGATCCGGAGCACCGCCGCCCGGGCGAGGGCTTCCTCCGCCGGGGGGAGCGGGAGCGCGGAGCCTGCGGTCAGGATCCGGCAGTCCCCGAAGGGCGCCTCGATCTCGTAGGCCCGGCCGTCGAGGATCGTGTTCTCGGCGCGATCCCCGTCCCGGCGCAGGGAGCGAAGGTACGTCCGGCGGGTCCGGCGGAGATCCGTGCCCGTGGCCTCCAGCACTTCCTCCCGGTAGTGCTGGAGGATCCGCTCGGTCTTCTCGCTCCGGGCGGCGATCTCCCCGGCGGGGGGAAACGGGCCCCTCCCCTGCTCCACGGTGCGTTCCTCACGCACTTCCACGATCAGGCCCGGGGCCCAGAGGGGCCGCAGGTCGATGCCCGCGGGCGGCTCCTCCTTGCCGCAGGCGGCGAGCAGGAGCAGCAGGAGGGTGGGGCCGGGGTGTGGTATTCTCTTGAAGTTTGAAATGTGTTCGTATACGATCAGGAGCAACACGGGAAGTCCGGATTTCATCCTGGTGACCATATGTTCCTGAAGGACATCATACACGCCGACATCGACGCGTTTCTCGCTTCCGTGGAGCAGGTCCGCGACCCGGCGCTCCGCGGGCGGCCGGTGGTGGTGGGGGGGGAGCGGGGTGAGCGGGGGCTCGTCCTCTCGGCATCCTACGAGGCCCGGCGCCTCGGGGTCGTTCCCGGGCTCACCCTCGCCCAGGCCGAGCGGATCCTGCCGCGGGCGGTGTTCCGGCGGGGGGATTACCACGCGGGAAAGGAGCTGTCCGACCGGGTCTTCGCGATCTGCCGGCGGTACACGCCCCTCGTGGAGGTCACCTCCCTCGACGACTGCTACCTCGACGTGACCGGGGGCGAGGCCCACTTCGGGCCGGCGGTTTCGGTGGCGGAGCGGATCCGCGCGGAGGTGCGGCGGGAGACGGGGCTCCGCCTCTCGCTCGGCGTGGGGGAGAACCGGACGGTGGCCCGCGTGGCCACCGTCTTCGCCAAGCCCGGCGGGGTCGTGGTGGT
>JALOQY010000250.1 GCA_025459285.1 Planctomycetota bacterium
CGCCACGGCGTTGGCCACGGTGTCGGCGTTGATGTTCAGGATGCGGCCCTCCGCGTCGGCCCCCAGGGAGGCCACGACGGGGACGTACCCGGCGTCCATGAGAGTCACGAGGAGGCGGGTGTCCACGGCGTGGATGTCGCCGACGTGGCCGAAGTCCACGCGGCGGACCTCGCCGGTCTCGCGGTCGCGGATCTCCTGGGGGGGGCGGCGCACCGCCCGGAGGATGTCGCCGTCCACCCCGGACACGCCCACGGCGCTCAGGCCTTCGGCCCGGAGGGCGCCGAGGATCTCCACGTTGATCTTCCCGGCGAAGACCATCTTGGCCACTTCCAGGGTGGCCTCGTCGGTCACGCGGCGGCCCTCGACCATCTCGGTGCGCAACCCCAGGCGGCCCGCGAGATCCGTGGCCTGGGGGCCGCCGCCGTGGACGACCGTGAGCCGGATCCCGGTGTGGTGGGCGAGGGCGAGGTCCTCGGCGAGCGACTCGCGGGTCGCGGAGTCGGCGACGAGCTCGCCGCCCATCTTCACGACGAAAGTCTTTCCGCGGTGGGCACGCATGTAGGGAAGGGCCTGCGTCAGCACTTTGACGTCGATCATCGGGCCACTCCCGCTCCGAGAAGCGACAGCACGACGGCCATGGTGGTGGGGAGGCGATTGCCGGCCTGCGGCACGACGACGGAGCGCGGGCCGTCGAGGACCGCGTCGTCCACGACGACGTTGCGGCGGACGGGCAGGCAGTGCATGAAGGGGGCGTTCGGGGCGGTGCGCGCCATGCGCCGCTCCGTGACGCGCCAGCCGCGCGCGGCCTCGCGAAGGGGCGCCTCGTCGGCGAAGCGACCGTAGAAGGCGGGGGAGGCCCAGGACTTCGCGTAGACGACCTCCGCGCCGTCGAACGGTTCGTCGGGATCTTCGCGGACCGAGAGGTCCCCGCCGGACTCCGCCGCGAAGCGCGCCGCCAGCGCCATGGTGTCATCGGGAAGCTCGAATCCCTTCGGGCGGGCGAGGGTCACCCGCATGCCCGCGCGACACGCCGCGAGCAGGGCCGATCGCGGGACGGCGATCGGCAGGGGCTTCGGGTGGTACGCCCAGGTGAGCAGGAACCGGCGGCCGCGCGGGTCGCCGAACACCTGGCGGAGGGTGAGGAGGTCGGCCAGCGCCTGCAGCGGGTGGGAGAGGGCGGATTCCATGTTCACGACCGGCACCGGGGAGTGCGCGGCGAAGGCCCGGAGGACCTCCTCGCGTGCGTCGTCCGCGAAGGACTCCATGACGGGAAACGAGCGGACGCCGATCAGGTCGCACGTGGTCGCGAGCACCGGGGCGGCCTCGCGGATGTGCTCGGCCGCCGCTCCGTCCATGACCGCTCCGTCGCGGGCTTCGAGCTTCCAGGCGTCGGCGCCGGGGGTGAGGACGACGGCGTGGCCGCCGAGGCGTGCCATAGCGACTTCGAAGGACGCGCGGGTGCGCAGCGAGGGGTTGAGGAAGACCAGCGCCGCGGAGCGGCCCTCGAGGGGGCGGGAGGGCATGGCCGTCATGAGGCCCGCGGCCCGGTCGAGCAGGGTGTCGACCTCCGAGGGGAGGAAGTCCTCCAGCGCGAGAAAGTGGCGGCCGACGAGTTCATCGTTCACGGGCGGGTCCCTCCTTGAGCACGTCCCGGAGCGCGTCGACGAAGAGGTCGGCTTCCTCCGGGGTGAGAGTGAGAGGCGGAAGCAGACGGAGCACCGAGGGATCGGCCTCGGTGGTGGAGACGATGATGCCGCGGTCGAGGAGCGTGTCCCGGATCATCGTGGCCTTCCGGTCGAGCACCGCGCCGAGGAGGAGGCCCCGGCCGCGGACCTCCCGGACGCCGGGAGTCGCGAGGAGCCGGTCCCGGAGGTGATCGCCGGTCCGGCGGGCGTTGCCCGCGAGGTCCTCCTCGACGATCACCTCGAGCGTCGCGGCGAGGGCGGCGCAGGCCAGCGGCCCGCCTCCGAACGTGGTGCCCTGCTCTCCGTGCCGCACGCGGGACGCGACGTGCGCGGCGACGAGCACGAGCCCGCACGGGAGGCCCGAGGCGATGCCCTTGGCGGTGGTGATGAGGTCGGGGAGCACGTCATGGTGGCGGCCGTAGAAGGCCGCTCCCGTGCGGGCGGGGGCGGTCTGGACCTCGTCGAACACGAGGAGGGCGCCCCGGGCCGAGCACAGGTCGCGCAGCCCGCGGTAGTAGCCCGCCTCCGCCTCCCGGACCCCGCCCATGGACTGGATCGGCTCGAGGATGACGGCCGCCGTGTCGTCGCCGAGGGCGGCGCCGGCCGCGGCGAGATCGCCGAAGGGGACGAACGTCGTCCCGGGCACGAGGGGGCCGGCCTGTTCGCGGTAGGGGGGGAGTTCCGTGGCGCTGAGCGCCCCGAGCGTCCGGCCGTGGAAAGACCTCTCCATGGCCACGATGCCCGGCCGGCCGGTGTGGCGGCGGGCGATCTTCAGCGCCGTCTCGTTGGCCTCGGTGCCGGAGTTGCAGAGGAAGGAGCGCATCCCCTCGGGAGCGAAGGAGGCCAGGGCGCGCGCGGCGCGGGCCCGGACTTCGAGGTAGACGAGGTTGCTGTAGAAGAGGAGCTTCCCGGCCTGCTCGCGGATGGCCGCCACCACCTTCGGGTGGCAGTGGCCGGTGATCGCCACCGCGTGGCCGCCGTAGAGGTCGAGGTAGCGGCGGCCGGCGGCGTCGGTGACGAAAGAGCCGCAGCCCTCGACGAGGGCCAGCGGGAACTTGCGGTAGGTCGGGAGGAGGTACTCGTCCTCGATGGCGCGAATCGCGGCGGTGTCGGTCACGGATGCATCCCCGGGGCGCGAAGCCCCGCGGTCTCTTCGAGGCCGAACATGAGGTTCAGGTTCTGGATCGCCTGGCCGGCCATCCCCTTCACGAGGTTGTCGATCGCCGAGAGGCAGACCACCGTGCGGCCGTCCGCGCTCACCGCGAAGGAGAGATCGCCGTAGTTGGTTCCGCAGACGACGCCCACCCGGGGCGTCTCGGACCGCAGGCGCAGGAACGGCTCCCCCTCGCAGGTGGCACGGTAGAGCGCGGCGACCTCCGGGGAGGAGAGAGGGGACGCCGGGAAGAAGTACGCGGTGGTGAAGATGCCCCGGACGAACGGGCCGCTGTGGGGGACCATCGCGAGGGAGAGACCGCGGGCGCCCGCCGCCCGCAGGGCCGCCTCGATCTCCGGGACGTGCTGGTGGACGAGGGGACGGTAGGCCCGGAAGTCCGCGGCGCGTTCGGGGTGGTGCGTGCCGGGCTTCGGGTCGGTTCCGGACCCCGAGGAGCCCGTGACCCCGTTTACGGCGACGCGGCCCTCGAGACGCCCGGACCGGGCGAGAGGGAGCAGCGCGAGGATCGCCCCCGTGGCGAAGCAGCCGGGGTTGGCGACCCGGCGCGCGGCGCGGACCTCTTCGCGGGCGGCCTCCGGGCAGCCGTAGACGAAGGACGCGAGGAGGTCCGGGGCCGGATGGGGCTTCCCGTAGGCCGCGGCCCACGCCTCGGGATCGCGGAGGCGGAAGTCCCCCGACAGGTCGATCACCCGGACCGGGGGCGCGGCGTCGAACACCTCGCGCATCCGCCCGGCGGCTTCCCCGTGGGGGAGCGCGAAGAACAGCACGTCCACCTCGCGGGCCAGCGCGGGGGGGGCGCGGTCGGTGAAGACGAGGTCGCTGGTGCCGAGCAGGTTCTCGTGGATCGCGTGCACCGGTTTCCCGGCGGCGCGCTGCGCGGTGACCTCGACGACCTCGACGAAAGGGTGGGCGGCGAGCAGGCGGAGCAACTCCCCCCCGCCGTAGCCGGAGCCGCCCACGATCGCGGCGCGGATCCTGTCCATGGTCACCTCGTTCAGAAGACGAGACGCTCCACGATCTCGGCGAGCCGGTGGGGGTCGTTCTTGGCGTTGACGGCCGGAACCATCAGCTCCCGGGAGACGTACTGGACGCCGACTTCGGTGTCAGTGGCCGGGCCGCTCATGACGTCGATGCGGAGATTCTCCCGGCGCATCCACTCCATGGCGCCCCACGCAGCCACGAGGTCGTTCGCGCACATGACGATCGCCCGCGCCGACGCCACGATCTCGGGGTCGCGCAGGATGGTCCGGACGCCGTAGGAGCCGATGATGCCGTCGCCGAGTTCCGCCACGATGGCGTCCATCCCGGTCGCCGCGGCCCGGGACAGAACGCCCTTGGCCACGCGATTGAGGTCGGGAACGTCGACGGTGGAGGCGAGACCGGCGTCCTGGAACGAGAAGCCGGATCGGGCGCCGTGGTCCTCCATGTTGAGGACGTCCCGGAGGCAGGCGACGCCGGTGAGCTTCACGGCGGCGAGGCGCCGCCCGTGCTGGGTGAGCTTCTGGATGATCTCGCAGGCCGCGCGGGTCTTGCCCGAGGACATGCAGGTGCCCGCGACGAGGATGAGCTTCGCCGGAGGGTCGATGCGGTCGGCGGGCGGGATCGCGCCCTGGGCGATGTTGAGGGGCCGGCCGCCGCCGTTGACGACCATCCCCAGGACCTCCACGGGGAGCGGTTGCCCGAGGTCGGGGTTGCCGTTCACCGAGACGCCGATGACTCCGCCGAGGTTGAGGATCTGGAGCCGGTCGCCCGGACGGATGGTCTCCGGTACGTCGCCGCAGAAACCGCGGAGGGCCCGGCGGCTGCCGAGAGCGCCGACGATGATGTCGTCCTTCGAGATGTGGGCCATCCGGCCGCAGTCGAGTTCGAGGGTGTCGTAGACCGACTTCTCGCGGAGGGCCCGGACCACGATGACGTTGCCCGGTCGGGCCTCGATCTCCGAGGCGATGGTCAGTTCCTTCGACAGGTTGAGGTTGGCGGTGACCGAGGCCACCTTGTGCACCGTGATCTTCATCTACGATCCCTCTCGGCCGCGAGCGCCGCGGCCAGCCCGTGGATACGGGCGAACCCCGCCGCTTCCGCGCCGGACCATCCGGCACCCCGTTCCCCGTAGGCGGCGCCGCCGCCTCCGAGAAGCGATTGGGCGGAACGCGCGCCGGCGACGGCGAAGGCGCCTTCCGAGAGGCGCACGCGAACGTCGCCGGTGACGCGCTCCTGACTCCGTTCGAGGAGGGCTTCGATGTCCCGCATCACGGGGTCGAACCACAGCCCCTCGTGGAGGAGAGAGCCGTAGAGGTCGCCGAGCGGCCCCTTGACGGAGAGCTGGCGACCGGTGAGGACGAGCTTTTCGAGTTCGCGGTGCGCGGCGACGAGGACCACCGCCGCCGGGGCCTCGAACGCGATGCGGCCCTTGAGCCCGAGGATCGTGTCGCCGACGTGGACCCCGCGGCCGATCCCTTGGGCCCCGGCGCGGCGGTTCAGCTCGTCGATGAGCGCGAGGCCGTCGAGGCGCCGGCCGTCGAGGGCGACGGGGAGTCCCTGCTCGAAGGAGAGGATGACCTCCTCCGGGGGCAGGCCGGCCACGCGGCGGGTGAGGCGGTAGACGTCCTCCGGGACCTCGGCCCAGGAGTCGTGGGTCTCGCCGCCGCCGATCGTCACGCCCCAGAGCCCCTCGTTCACGGAGTAGCGGCTCGTTTTCGCCGGAATGTGGATGCCGCGGGTGGCGAGCCACTTCGCTTCGGCCTCGCGGGAAAGGGCGAGGGTACGCACGGGGGCGTGGATCGCGAGATCCGGGGCCAGGGCCCGGAAGGCCGTGTCGAAACGGATCCCGTCGTTGCCCGCCCCGGTGGAGCCGTGGGCGACCGCGCCGGCGCCGGCGTCGCGGGCGGCCCCGACGACGGCCTCCGCCTGGGCGACGCGCTCGGCGCCCACCGCGATGGGGTAGACCCCGCCACGGAGGCAGTTGCCGCGGATGAGCCAGGAGATGAAACCGTCGAGGACCCGGCGCCGTCCGTCGACATGGATGTGGCGGGCGCTCCCGACCTCCGCGGCGCGGTCGGCGATGGCCTTCGCTTCGGCGGCCGGGAAGCCGCCGGTGTCGACGGTGACGGTCACCACCTCCGCGCCGAGCTCCTCGCGGAGCCATACGGCGCAGAAGGAGGTGTCGAGACCGCCGGAGAATGCGAGGACCACCTTCGCCATGCGCTCACCGATCAAAATGGACGCGGGATTGTTGCTCGTTCGCGCCCCACGTCAAGGATTCGTTTCCAGCGCCCCTCCGGGACGCTTTGAACCGCCGCCCCGAAGCTGTTAGATAGTCCCGTCGAGGGAGGCTTTCGCGTTGCGGACCAGGATCTCTTTTCATGGCCGGACGGACGTCGGTCGCCGGCGGGAGCTGAACGAGGACACCTTCTACTCCTCGGACAAGGACGGCTTCGCGGTCGTCGCCGACGGCATGGGCGGACGGGACTTCGGCGAGGTGGCGTCCTCCCTCTTCGTCTCCTGCCTCAATGCCAACATGAAGAAGTACTTCCCGGAGTGCATGCGGGAACGGTCGCTCGACGACCCCGGCGGGGCGGCCTTCCACCTCGTCGCGCTGTTCGATCTGTGGTTCCGGGACATCAACGAGACCGTCTACAACTGGGGTGACCTGGACCGGAAGTACCGCGAGATGGGGACGACGGTGGCGGTCCTCTATCAGCAGGCGGACTTCGTGATCACGGGCCACGTGGGGGACAGCCGGATTTATCGGTTCCGCGACGGCCGGGTGGCGTTGATCACCGAGGACCACTCCTTCATCAACACGCAACTGAAAGCCAAGCTCATCACCCCGGAGGAGGCCCTCCGCTCCACGCACAAGAACATCATCACGCGGGCGGTGGGCACACGGGCCACGGTGAAGCCGACGATCCAGGTGAAGCCGGCCCGGCCGGACGACATCTACCTGCTCTGCTCCGACGGCCTCTCCGACCTCGTGTCCGAGGAGTCGATGCGGGAGATCCTCTCCACCCGGACGAGCCTGGAGGAGGCGACCGACGCTCTCGTGAACGAGGCGAACGAGCGGGGCGGGAAGGACAACATCACGGTCGTGCTGGGGAAGGTCCTCCCGGCGGACGGCGCGGCCCCGTGATCGAGGTCCGGGACCTGGGCAAGGTCTTCCCCGGCGGAGGCCGGGGGGACGTGGTGGCGGTCAGCGGCGTCTCCTTCGACGCGCGTCCGGGGCGGATCCTCGCGCTCCTCGGGCCCAACGGCGCCGGCAAGACGACCAC
>JALOQY010000251.1 GCA_025459285.1 Planctomycetota bacterium
CGACGATGAGGAACGGCCGTTCGGCGACGACCTGCACGCGGCCGGGCATCGCGAGCCGCCCGAGGGCCCGGACCATCGCCTCCTCCCCGACGGGCAGCCGCCTTCGCACCGCCGGCGCGAAGAGCGTGGCGGCGGCGATCCCCGTGTCGCGGGCGAGGTCGCGGGAGAGGAGCGGGGGGTGGGCCGAGAACCGGCGCCCGTCCGCGAACCGGACGTCGACGGGGGTCCCGGGCCGGCCGTCCACGAGCCGTGGCCGGCCCGTGCGCACGGTGAAGTCCCGGCCGACGGTGAAGAGCGGCGCTCCGCGTTCCGCCGCCACCGCCGCAACGACGCGCCCCGCGACCGAGGCCTCCGGCACCCCGGACACCAGCGTGACGCCGCGCTTCGCCACCGCGGCCTTCTCCGCCGCGATGAGCGCCTTCGTCTTCCCGAGGACCTCCGTGTGGTCGAGCCCCACGTGGACCACGACGGAGGCGAGGGGGCGCACGGCGGAGGTGGCGTCGAGCCGGCCGCCCATTCCGACTTCGAGGACCGCGACGTCCACCCGCGCCTCCCGGAAGTACCACAGGCCGAGGACGGTCATCAGCTCGAAGAAGGTGGGGCAGGCCTCCGTGGTCCGCAGCGGTTCGACGAAGGGGCGCATCGCGGCGACCCCGGCCGCGAAGGCCTCCTCCGGGATCCACTCGCCGCCGGCGCGGATCCGCTCCCGGACGTGGAACAGGTGGGGCGAGGTGTAGAGACCGGCGCGGCGGCCGCTCTCGCCGAGCATCGCGGCCAGCGCCGTGGACGTGGTGCCCTTGCCCTTGGTGCCCGCCACCTGGAGCGACGGATACGCCCGCTCCGGATTGCCGAGGTACCGGAGGAGGGCCCGGGTCCGCGGCAGGTTCATGGCCCGCCGCGAGTAGGGCGGCCGGGCCATCGTCTCGTAATTGGTGAGGCTCCGGAGGAGGGCGAACGCCTCGTCGAATGCACCCATGCGCCGGGAGCCTATCAGCCCGCCGGGCCGCGGGGACGATGTAATTCAATGAACCCGTCCGGGGGCGTGAGACTCCGGCCGGCGCGTCGCCCGCCGGGCTCCGGCCGTCGGCCGGTCGGCGAATGGACGACGTCTCCCGATTTGACGGGTTCCCGGGGGGGTGCTACGATGGACCCGTTCCCCGGCCGGACGGGTCCGACGCCTGCCCTCTGAAAGAAGCCATGGTCAATCCATTCCGAGAAGATCCCCGTCTCCGGCAAGTCATCACGGCCCGGGACAAGGCCCGCATGTACATGATGGGCGGGCTGTTCGTCATCGTCGTGGGCGCCTTCCTGGCGGCCCGCCTCACCGGCTCGCGGACCGAGGAGCCGGCCCCCGACGGGGGCCTCCGCTCCCGTACCGGCCTCGGGAACGTGGACGTCGCCCCGGAGGTCGACGAGCACGGGAACCCGGTCTTCGTCTACACGCCGGCGGGCCATGCCGAGCAGCGGGACCTCCTCCAGGACAACCTGCTGCAGGGCTTCACGAAGCTCGTGAGCGAAGGGAAGCTCGTCGATTCCGTGCCGGCGGACGACCCCGAGGTGCTCCGGTACGTCTACCACGAGGCCTTCCGGGACTACCGGGTGTTCGCCGTCCCCCCGGCATTCTATGACCGTCTCGATCTGGCCAGGGTGAGCTTCGAGCCCGGTCCGTTCCGGGGCCGGTTCGTCTCCGCCTTCGGCCGCGTGCTCCGGCACGAACCGGACAAGACGGTCCCCGCCGGCCCGGACGGCCGGACCGAGACCCTGCACGGGGTCCTGTTCGAGGACGACGACGGGGCGCTCGTCGAGGCCTACGGCGCGTGGCCGATCGACCGCGCCCCCGGCGAGTGGATCCAGGCGTGGGGGATCTTCTATCGGCTCCGCCCCATGGAGAGGGAGGGCGTGAAGCAGGATGCCCTCTGCCTCATCCTGGTGAAGCCCCCGGAGGAGGCGTTCCCGCCGATCGTCGTGGACCGGATCGACCCGGAGTGGGCGAGCGAGGTGAAGGAGCGCACCTTCGACGAGGCGAACAACGTCTATGAGCGTCCCTTCTGGCTCCTCCTCAACTACGCGAAGCATCTCGGCCTCGAGGGCTACGAGAAGCTGAAGGCCGGTCCGGGCTTCGAGGTCCGGGACTTCGGCCGCCTCGCCCGGGACCTCGCGCGGACGCCGGACGAGTACCGCTTCCGGTTCGTTTCCGCGGTGGGCCGGATCACGGACGTCGTCCCCGATTTCCTCCAGACGGACAACGTGGGGAAGATCGACCGCGCCTACTGCGGCATCCTCGTGCAGCCCGAGAACTACTTCGTGCGCGTCATCTCCCCCCGGCCGTTCTCGGAGTGGGGGCTCATGGACGAGGAGCCCTTCGTCCGGGTGGAGGGCGTCTTCTACAAGGCCTGGCAGTTCGTGCCCCGGCGGGGGGGCGACGCCTACATGATCCCCCTGGTGATCGTCACCGGCGTCTACTTCGACAGCCCCGGCGGGGGTGGCGGACTGAAGGCTCTCTCGTGGATGTTCGCGATCGTCGGCTTCATGGTCATCGGGTTCTTCGTCTACATGGGGCTCCGGGACCGGCAGGGGCTCAAGGAGTTCCGGGACCGGTACCGCGAGCGGCAGCAGACGCGCCGGGAGAAGAAGGCCTCCGGCGCCCCGCCGCCCGCCGAGCCGCCGGCAGCCGAGCCGCCGCCCGCCGATCCACCGGCGGGGGGGTAGCGGTCCGTGCGGGAGGTCGTCGTGCGGGCCGCCTCCCGGACCTGCCGGGTCCGGATCGGGCCGGGCCTGCTGGCCGGGGCGGGCGACGTCCTCGCGGAGTTCGCCCGCCCGGGGCCCGCCCTCGTGGTGACCGACGACAACGTGGGTCCGCTCTGGCTCGCGCCGGTCCTCGCGTCGCTTCGTGGTGCGGGCTTCGTCCCGGAGGTCGCCGTCGTTCCCGCCGGGGAGGGGAGCAAGACCCTGGCCTTCGCGGAGCGCCTCTACGGTGACCTCGTGCGGATCGGCGCGGACCGCGGGACGCCGGTCGTGGCGCTCGGCGGCGGGATGGTGACGGACCTCGCCGGTTTCGTCTCGGCGACATGGCTCCGGGGCGTCCCGTGGCTCGCCCTGCCCACGAGCCTCCTCGCCATGGTGGATGCCTCGGTGGGAGGGAAGACGGGCGTGGACCTCGCGGCGGGGAAGAACCTGGTGGGGGCCTTCTGGTCGCCGGTCGGGGTGGTTTCCGACACCGCGGCGCTCGAGACCCTGCCGGCGCGGGAGTTCCGCGGGGGCCTCGCCGAGGCGGCGAAGGTGGCGTTCACGCTGCGGCCCGACCTGCTCGCGGCGCTCGAGGCCGGGCCGGAGCGTTACACCAGCCCGGCGGACGGCGAGGCCCTCGGCTTCCTCGTCGAGGCCTGCGTCGAGGCGAAGGGCGCCGTGGTGGAGGCCGACGAGCGGGAAGCCGGCGCGCGCCGCGTCCTCAACTTCGGCCATACCGCGGGTCACGCCATCGAGGCGGCGGCGGGGTACGGGCCGGTGCGCCACGGGGAGGCGGTGGCGGTGGGGATGGTCATCGCGGCGCGGATCTCGGTCCGCCGGGGGCTTCTGCGCCCGGAGGACGGGGCGCGGGTGGCCGCCCTGCTGCGGTCGCTCGGCCTGCCCGTCGCGCTCGCCGACCTTCCGGTGGAGCCGGACGCCGGCGGGATCCGCGACCGCCTCGCCACGGACAAGAAGCGCCGGGACGGCCGGCTCGCGCTGGTCCTCCTCTCCGCCCCCGGCCGCGCGGTCATCGTCGAGGACGGCTCCGCCGAAGAGGTCCTCGCGGCCTTCTGACAGCCCGTCGGCGTGAGCCCTCGTGCGCGCGGAGGCCCCTCGGCGACGGGCGGCTGGCATTCAACGGCTCGAGACGGTTCTGTACTACACATCCTCCGGATCTACGAGCCCCTCGCGGATTTCGCGAGAGCGAGCGCCGGAGGCGCCCGCCGCCGCAGGCGGCGAGGAGGGGGGAGGCCGCGCCAGTGGTCCTTCGTGGGCCTCCCGGCTTCGCAAGGCTTCGCCGCGGGAGCGGGCTCCGGGGGAGCGCGCGATCGGCCCACGCGGGGGAGGATCTGCCTCCCCCGCGTGATCGACAGCGCGGGCGCGCCCGTCACCCTGGGCTGCGGGCGTGCCCGCGATGTGCATAGTGGTCGCGGAAGTCGGACGGTCGCCGCTTGCCGGGCGGCTCTGGATCGCGCAGCCGGGATGCCTGCGGGTGTGCCAGGGCGAGCAGGACCCGTTCGGGGACTGACACGTCCAGGCACGTCCTGCCGGGTCGTCTCGCACCTTCGGGCCGGGCCACACCCGTTGTGACTCCGTCACTCCCGGCCGCGCCAGTAGCCGGGGCGACGACTGGCGTGAGCGACGGCGACGACCACGATCGTCGACCCTGTCTTGCGGTAGATCAGCGAGTATGGGAATCGACGCAGCACGTGACGTCGAGTGCCAGCGAGGCACGGAGGCCACGCGGAAGGCTCGGCGCGCACAGCACCCACGGCACGATCGAGTTCGGTCATGAACGCCACCGCGGCATCCTCGTTCCGCTCGCCGTACCACAGTCTGGCGGCGCGGGCCTCCTCGACGGCCTCGGGGTGGAAGAGGATGGATCTACCCGTCATCGAGGTCCGAGGATGCTCCGGCGCGCCGCGGCCCAGGAGATCGGTCGCACGCTACCGGAATCGAGTTCGGAGAGCCGCCTTTCGATCTCGATTGCCCAGAGCTTCTCGGCCTCGGGATCCACTTCGTCATCCAGGCTCTCGATGAGCTTGCCCGCGAGGGCAGCCCGCGCCTCGGGAGGCAGCTTGAGGGCTTCTGCCAGCACTCTGTCGGTCTCGGGACTCATACCGGCAGTATACCCGGCCTCACCCGGATCCGCACCTCGCCCATCTCGCCGGCTTCAGAGGGCCGGCGCCTGAGTTCGCGAGGAGCGCACCGGGCCCGAAGCCACGCCCTCATGTCCGAAACCGCTGGTCAGTGGAGACGGACGGCCGCGAGATTCCGTCCGGGAGGACCAAGCAGCCCGCTGCGGGCTGACGCCGCGCGTCATTGCGGACCGGCCCGGCGATCCTGTCGGAGGTCGCCCGGTGCCGGCGCGGCTACTTCCGCGCGAGGGACATCTCGGCGCGCCAGGCGCGGAGCTTCGTCTGGGAGCAGGAGCCGAAGAGGGTGCTCTCGGCCACGCGCGGGGATTCGTGCCATCGATGTCTCAGCCCCGACGCCGACCCTCGGCCTCGACGACCGCGTTGCAGCGGCCCAAGAGCGTGCCCTTCGCCGCGGGGAGGTCCAGACCGCTCT
The DNA here is from genome assembly GCA_025459285.1 of Planctomycetota bacterium. GTDB lineage: Bacteria > Planctomycetota > JAJSAM01 > JAJSAM01 > JAJSAM01 > Prado167. Next base: position 5,299 of record JALOQY010000251.1, read on the forward strand.
TGCTGCCGGTTCCGCACCTGCGATCCGCACACGGGGAGGTTTCTGCAGCGGGATCCGCTGGGGTATGAAAATGGACCGAATCCCTTCTCCTATGCCCACAGCCAGCCAACCAACCGCTTGGACCTGCTCGGTCTCGACGACACTGAGTCGAACAAGACGATGACCTGGAACGAGTTTGAAGCCAAGCTTGCGTGAACCGGCGGAGAAACCGATCTTCAAGTACGTGATGGGCCACCCGCTGCCCGGGGGGCCCGACCCGACCGGGGGTGAGCCGGCCGGCGGGGCATGATCCCGGGACCCGCCGGCCCGGACGAGACCGGGGATCGGACGGGCCGCGGCCGGAACGCGGATGGGATCGCGACCGGGGCGAACGGATTTGCGTGAATTCCGGCGAGCCCGGGGGCGCCGGCGCGCGACCTGTTCTGCGGACGATGGAATCCGGGAACGACCTCCTCCGGCTGCACCTGGTGCCCGGGATGACGCCGCGGGCCGGGGCGGCGCTGCTCTCCCGCTTCGGCGACGCGGCGGCGGCCCTGCGGGCCCCCGTCGAGGAGGCGGCGTCCCAGCCCGGGGTGGGGGCGGAACTCGCCGCCCGGCTGGCTTCGGCGCCGGACGATGGCGAGGTCCGCGCCGCCCGGCGCTCCGCCGAGCGGGCCGGAATCCGGATCCTCGCGCTCGGCGATCCGCTCTACCCGCCCCGGATCACGGAACTGCCCGATCCGCCCCTCGTCCTCTACGCCCGGGGCCGCCCGGCGCCGGACGACGACGCCGTGGCGGTGGTGGGGGCGCGGCGGGCCAGCGTCTACGGGCGGGCGGTGGCGGAGCGGTTCGGGCGGGGACTCGCGCGGGCCGGCCTCACCGTGGTCTCGGGTCTCGCCCGGGGGGTGGACGCCGTGGCGCACCAGGCGGCGCTCGACGCCGGGGGCCGCACGGTGGCGGTGCTAGGGAGCGGCCTCGACCGGATCTACCCCCCGGAGCACCGCAAGCTCGCCCGGGAGATCGAGAAGACCGGCGCGCTCTACTCCGAACTGGCCCCCGGCACTCCGCCGCTCGCCCACCACTTCCCCATGCGCAATCGCATCATCGCCGCGCTCGGGCGGGCCGCGGTGGTGGTGGAGGCGCGGCCGCGATCGGGCTCACTGATCACCGCCCGGCTCTCGGCTGAACTCGGCCGGCAGGTCTTCGCCGTCCCGGGGAGCGTGGACTCCGAGCTCTCGCGGGGTCCCCACGCCCTGCTCCGCGACGGAGCCGTGCTGGCGGAAGGGCCGGAGCAGGTCCTGCTCGACCTCGGCTACCGGGACCTCGCGGCGGAGCCCGAGGTGCCGCTGCCCGAGGATCCGCTCCAGCGCCGGATCCTCGAAACGCTCTCCGCCACCGAGGCCGCGGGCGCCGACGACCTGCTGGCGCGCCTCGTCGTCCCCGCGCCCGCGCTCTTCGCCGCACTGCTGGCCCTCGAACTGGGGGGCCGGATCCGGAGCCTCCCCGGTCACCGCTGGGTGCGGGCCCCGGCGGGGGGAGGAACCGGCGGGGAGGAGTGACCGGAGGAGGGGCCGGACCCCATGGGGCCAGCCGTCCGGAAACCGCCCGTGACGGGGCCCCCGGGACTCCGGATCGGCGTGGTCCGGGCCCGGCGGCGGCGCTGCACGGTCTCAGAGCGTGAGCAGAAATCCCGCGCGGCCTCGTTGTCGGCCCCGGCGCGGCCGGAGAGGTAGTCGGTGGGCGGGACCGACGCCCGCGCCGGGGCCGACAACCCTTCGGGCCGGGGTGATCCGCTTCGCGGCGCGTCGTCGCTCCTCGTCGCCGACCGACTCCGTAAGGTCGACTC